>JAKBBV010000012.1 GCA_021808285.1 Pseudomonadota bacterium
CGGAGAGCCTCCCGCGCGGCCTACAACCACGCCCACGGCATAACGCCCGAAAGCGTGCGGGCCCAGATCAAGGACATCCTCGCCAGTCCCTATGAGCGCGACCGGGTCACCGTGGATGCGGGTGTGGCCGAGGATGCACGGCCGTTTCTCGGCTCCAACTTTCAGGCCACGCTCAAGGACCTGGAGGGCCGTATGCGCGCCGCTGCCGCCAATCTGGAGTTCGAGGAGGCCGCCCGGCTGCGAGACGAGATCAAGCGCCTCAAGACTCTGGACCTCGCCTTCGCCGAGGACGCACTGGCGGGCGAGGGCGATCACTCCGACCGCGCGCGCCGTTCCCGACCTTCCTCCCGCCGCCGCGGGCGGTGAGAGGTTGCTGAGAGCGGACCGTGGCGACTCCGCGAGGTTGGCGAAATTGGATAATGAGGTCTGGAGCTTCGCGACATCCAGGTCATCGGCTGCGAGGGGATCCTCTGGCGCGTGGAGGCTGAAATGGATACGGCAAGTCTGGTCCAGCCCGCGTCCGCGGCGATGGATCCGAGGGGAGGACGACAGAAACGTGATTTTATCGTTCGGATCGGGGGTCGGTAAAATTTCACCGTCGAGGCGCGTTCCGTTTTCGGTCGGATTGAGCTAATGCCCGCTCGCGCTTCGCGCTCCCTCGGTTCCACATCTGGCGAAGCGATCCCTCTGTCCCACTTCCCTGTCAGTCTCGACCGCGCCGCCTCGACGCCCCCCGTGCCGCGAGGTCGGGCTGTTGCTCTGCGCGCCTGCCTCCTGGGCGGTTTTGCGGCCGTGAGCCTCGCCGTCGCCGGATGCGGCCGTCATTCGCCCAGGGGGGGACCGCCTCAGGGGCCCGCCGCGGTCAGCGTCATGACCCTTCAGGCCCAGCCGGTAACCCTGACCACCGAGTTGCCGGGACGCACGACCCCTTACGAGACCTCCGATGTTCGCCCTCAGGTCACCGGCATCATCATCAAGCGCCTGTTCGCCGAGGGCGCGGTCGTTCACGCGGGCCAGCCGCTCTACCAGATCGATCCGGCCCCCTATCAGGCTGCCTATGATCAGGCCAAGGCGCAACTGGCCAGCGCCCAGGCCCAGGTGGCCACGGCCAAGCTCAAGGCGGAACGCTATGCCGATCTGGCGAAGATCAAGGCCGTCAGCCAGCAGGACGCCGATGACGCCAAGGCCGCTTATGGTCAGGCCGCCGCGGCCATTCTGCAGCAGAAGGCTGCGGTTGAGGCGGCGCGCATCAACCTCGGCTATACGCGAATCACCGCCCCGATCACCGGGCGGATCGGCGTCTCCGCTGTCACGGTGGGGGCGCTGGTCACCGCCGGACAGGCCTCGGCGCTGTCGACCATCCAGCGACTCGATCCGATCTACGTCGACCTGACCCAGTCGGCCGTCGACCACCTCAAGCTGATGGATGAACTGGGTCGACTAGGCCCGGGCGAGGGGCCCCCGAAGGGCGCCACAGTCACGGTGCAGCTGGGCGACGGCCTGGACTATCCAGAGCCTGGCAAGCTGCAGTTTACCGATGTCACGGTAGACCAGTTCACCGGCTCCGTCACGCTGCGCGCCGTCTTCCCCAATCCCAAAGGCGTGCTCCTCCCTGGCCTCTATGTCCGCGCCCGTCTGGTGGAAGGCGTAGATCCCAAGGGTCTTCTTGTTCCCCAGTCCGCCGTCGCGCGCGACGAAAAGGGACGACCCACCGCACTGGTGGTTGACGGGCGGGGCAAGGCGGAACTGCGCCTGCTGACTCTCGGCGGTGCGATCGGAAATCAGTGGCGAGTGAGCGGCGGTCTTGCGCCCGGCGATCGGCTGATCATCGAGGGGGGCCAGAACGCCCGGCCTGGCGCCGAGGTGCGCATCGTGCCCGCGAGCCCCAGCATTCCCGCGGCCGGCGGAGCGGGCTGAGCCGCCGCCGTGCTCTCCCGGTTCTTCATCAATCGTCCGATCTTCGCCTGGGTCGTCGCCCTGGTGATCATGCTCCTGGGCGTGCTGTCGATCCTCAATCTGCCCGTTGCGCAGTACCCGTCGATCGCCCCGCCGGCCGTCACGATCACCGCCACCTATCCCGGCGCCTCAGCCGCGACCGTCGAGTCCTCGGTGACTCAGGTCATCGAGCAGCAGCTCCACGGCATCGACCACTTGCTCTATTTCAGCTCGAGCAGCACGATCAACGGCCAGGCCCTGATCACTGTCACCTTCGAGCCGGGAACCAATCCCGACATCGCCCAGGTCCAGGTGCAAAATAAGGTTCAGCAGGCGACGCCGCTGCTTCCCACCGTGGTGCAGCAGCAGGGCCTGATCGTGGCCAAGAATGTGCCTAGCTTCCTCATGGTGGTGGCCCTCTACGACCCCACAGGCCACTTCTCGGACATTGATCTGGGCGACATTGTCAATAGCCGCATCGTCGACCCCATCTCGCGCCTGAACGGCGTCGGCGACACCCAGATTTTCGGCGGACAGTACGCCATGCGCATCTGGCTCGACCCGTATAAACTCAACAATTACAAACTGATGCCATCGGATGTTCGGGCTGCGGTCCTAGCCCAGAACGTTCAAGTCGCCGCCGGTGAGATCGGCGCGCCGCCCGAGCCCCTCAGCCAACAGCTCGACGCCACCGTCAACGCCCAGTCCCGACTGCAAACCGCCGACCAGTTCCGCGCCATTGTTTTGCGCACCCAGCCGGACGGTTCGGTGGTGCGGCTTGGCGACGTGGCGCGGGTTGAGCTCGGCGCCGACAGCTATGCCCAGAACGCGCGCTATGACGGCTATCCCTCCGCAGGCATCGCGGTGAAGCTTGCGCCCGGCGCCAACGCCCTCCGGACCGCCGCGGCCGTTCGCGCCCGGATGGCCAAGATCGCCCAGTCCCTGCCACCCGGCGTGGTCGTCGACTTTCCGGTCGACAACACCAATTTCGTGCGCCTCTCGATCAAGGACGTCGTCACCACGCTCTTCACCGCCATCGTCCTGGTGGTCGCCGTGATGTTCCTGTTCCTGCAGAACTGGCGCGCCACCCTGGTGCCGGCGATCGCCGTGCCCGTGGTGCTTCTTGGGACTTTTGGTGTCCTTTCTCTGGCCGGTTTCTCGATCAATACCCTGACCCTCTTCGCCATGGTGCTGGCCATCGGACTCCTGGTCGATGACGCCATTGTCGTGGTTGAGAACGTGCAGCGGATCATGGAGACCGAAGGCCTGTCGCCGCGCGAGGCGACGATGAAATCCATGAACGAGATCACCGGCGCCCTCTTTGGGATCGCCACGGTGCTCTCCGCCGTGTTTCTCCCCATGGCATTCTTCGGCGGGTCCACGGGTGTGATCTACCGGCAATTCTCGGTGACCATCGTGTCGGCCATGGCGCTCTCCGTTCTGGTCGCTCTGGTACTCTCCCCCGCCCTCTGCGCCACGCTCCTGCGCCCGGTGCAGAAGCCGCGCAGCCGCGCCGAGACGCTCGTGTTGGGGGGACTATTCCGGGCCTTCAATCGCGGTTTCCGCGCCCTGGTGGCCCGGTATGAGCGCGTTCTGGAGAACCTGATCGTTCGCCCCCGGCCCGCCGCCGGGCTCTATCTCTTCGTCGTCGCCCTGATGATCGGTCTGTTCATTGTCCTGCCCACTGGATTCCTGCCCGATGAGGACCAGGGGAACATCATCAACCTGTTCAATCTGCCGCCGGGCTCAACCCAGGCCGAGAGCCTGGTGGTCGCCCGCGACATGGAGCAGCACTACCTGCATGACGAGGGCAAGCTCGTCTTCGGCATGTTCGACGTGGTCGGCTTCAATTTCGCCGGCAACGGAAACAACATGGGCATGGCCTTTGTGCGCCTGAAGGACTGGAGCCAGAGACGCGCTGCACGCGACAAGGCGCCGGCGATCGTTCAGCGCGCCATGGCGGATTTCAGCCATATCCGCCGCGCGCGCGTTTACGCCTTCGTGCCTCCGCCGGTGCAGGAGCTGGGAATCGCCACCGGCTTCGACCTTGAACTGGAGAACACCGGCGCCATCCCGCGCCCGGCCTTCCTGGCGGCTCGCAATCAGCTCCTGGGGATGGCCTCTCACGACCCCTTGCTGATGGGCGTGCGTCCCAACGGCCAGGAGGACACACCACAGTTGAACGTCACCGTAGATCAGGCCCGCGCTGGCGCATTGGGGCTCTCCATCGCCGACATCAACGACGCCATCGCCTCGGATATCGGCGAATCCTATATCAACGATTTCCTCGACCGAGGCCGGGTCAAGCACGTCTATATGCAGGCTGACACGCCGTTCCGCATGTCGCCGGACGACATCGGCAAGCTCTATGTGCGGGCTTCGAGCGGGCAGATGACTCCGATCTCCGCCGTGGCCAGCGAGCATTGGGAGATTGGGCCGGCCAAGCTCGAGCGCTATAACGGCTTCCCCTCCTTCGAGATCCAGGGCCAGGCGGCGCCCGGCCGCAGCTCGGGCGCGGCGATGAACGAAATGGCCAAGTTGATCGCCCGTCTCCCGCCTGGCGTGGGCTATGAATGGACGGCGACCTCCTATCAGGAGCGCCTGGCCGGCAATGCAGCCCCCGGGCTCTACACCCTGTCCCTGATTGTCATCTTCATCTGTTTGGCGGCGTTGTATGAAAGCTGGTCCGTGCCGCTGGCGGTCATGCTGGTCATGCCGCTCGGTATCGCCGGGGCCCTGCTCGCCGCCTTCCTGCGCGGGTTCTATAATGATGTCTTTTTCCAGGTCGGTCTGCTGACCACTATGGGGCTGTCGGCCAAGAACGCCATTCTGATCGTCGAGTTCGCCTATTTCGCCGAGCGCGACGGAGCGGACCCGGTGGCTGCCGCCAAGCGCGCCGCGTCCCTCCGCCTGCGACCGATCCTCATGACCTCGCTGGCTTTCATTGCGGGCGTGACCCCCCTGGCGCTGGCCAGCGGCGCGGGGGCGGGCGGGCGCACCGACATCGGCACCGGCGTCATCGGCGGCATGCTCAGCGCCACTGTCCTCGCGGTCCTGCTCGTACCGCTGTTCTACATCTTCGTGCGCCGGGTCTTCGGGGGAGCGAAAGGGTCACCCTCCACAACCGGGGAGCCAGCGGCATGAGCGTACGCGCACCTCTCGCCGGCCTGTCCGCGCTCGCGCTCCTGGCCGGTTGCGCAGGCCCGCTGGAGCCGCTCTATCACCGTCCGTCGAGCCCAGTTCCCGCCGCCTTTCCCGATGGACCAGCCTATAGGCCGCAGGCGCCTGACGCCTCGCCCCTGACCTGGCGCCAGGCCTTTCCAGGACGCAAACTCCAGAGCGTCATAACACTCGCCCTCGATCAGAGCCGCGACCTGCGCGTCGCGGCCGCGCAGGTGGAGACCGCCAGGGCCCAGTTCCAGACCCAGCGCGCCGCCCTCCTGCCCAAGATCTCCGCAGGCGGCCAGGCTCTTTATGCCCGCGAATATCTCGGCCTCCCCGCCAGTGTGGGGCCGCCGGACTTCAATCTCACCGAGTACGCCGTGTCGCTCGGAGCCTCGAACTATGAGCTCGACCTCTTCGGCCGGGTGCGCAGCCTCACCCGGGCGGCCTTTTATCAGTATCTCGCCTCCCAGTCCGGACGCCGGGAGGCGGAACTCACGCTGATCAGCACCACAGCGAGCGACTGGCTAACCCTGGCCTCGGACAAGTCTCTGCTCCAGGTGTCGCAGGATACGTTGAACAGCGGTCAGAAGAGCCTCGACCTAGCCAAGGCCCGGCTAGACGGAGGCGTGGGCACAGCGCTCGACGTGGCCAATGCGCGAACCGTGGTTGAACAGGCCAAGGCGGATATCGCCCGCTACACAACCCAGGTTGCTCAGGACATCAACGCGCTCAATCTCGAAGTCGGCGCGAGCGTGCCGGCCGACCTCCTGCCCTCAGGACTCGACGATCCGGATGCGGCCTTGCCCAGAACGCCCGGAGCCCTCGACTCCCGCGTCCTTTTGGCCCGCCCTGACGTCGTCCAGGCTGAGGACCAGCTGCGCGCGGCCAAGGCGGACATCGGCGCGGCCCGGGCGGCCTTCTTTCCCTCGATCAGCCTGACCGGCGCCGGAGGCTTCACCAGCGCCACCCTGGCCAGCTTGTTCGCACCGGGTACGGCGGTCTGGAGCTTCGCGCCCAGCGTCAGCCTGCCGATCTTCTCTGGAGGAGCGAATCTCGCCGGATTGCGCAACGCCAAGGCCCAGGACCGCATCGCGGTGGCGCAGTATGAAAAATCGGTCCAGACGGCCTTCCGCGAGACCGCTGACGCCCTGGCCGCTCAGGGTTTGATGTCTCAGCGCGTGTCGGCCCAACAGGGTCTGGTCGACGCCGCCGCCGAGAGCCTCAGACTGTCTACCGCGCTGTATGAACGCGGCCAGAACACCTACCTGGACGTGCTGACCGCCCAGCGCACGCTTTATTCCGCGCAGCAAAGCCTCCTCACCACGCGACTGCTCGCAGCCAATACCGTGGTCAGCCTTTACCAGGTGCTGGGCGGGGCGCTCTGATTCCGGCTCGTCGCCTCAGGCGCCGGGAACCCCCATCTGCCTAGCCGCCGAAGCGACTGCAGCCAGGTCCCGTTGATCGCGTTTGAGCGCCGACCTCGCTCCGGCAAGGGCCTCTCCTGCGCCGGCCGCATCGCCCAGGACCAGCCGCGCGCGCATGAGCATGATCCATCCCTGCGGGTCCTTTGGCTGGGATTTGAGCCGGGCCGCCAACTTCGCCACCATTCCCTGGATCATCGCGTTCTGGGCTTGGGCGGAGGCCTCCGCGGGGGCCGGAGCCACGGGCGGAAGTTCGCCCTTGAGGTTCAGATGGTTGGCGGCTGCAGCCTCGGTCACGACCTGGCGCACCGCCTCGGCCCAAGGGGCGTCGGGCGGAGCGCTGCGGAGAAGGGACAGCCAGTCGGATATGGCGCCGGCATGATCGCCCTGGGCGTCCTTCAATGCCGCCAGATAGAAGCGCGCGCGCGGGTCGCCGGGATTCCGGGCCAGGGCGGCGAGAAACAGCGACTTCGCCTCGTCAGTCACGACCCCGCCCGCCCCGCGGGTGACGGCCTCGCCTTCAGCCGCCAAGGGCTCTGACGCTCCCGGAGCCAGATCGGCAGCCCGGCCGTAGGCCCCAGCGGCGTCGCGCCAGCGGCCGGCGTCGGAGAACACATCTCCAAGCGCCATGAGTTGGCCCGGATCGCGCGGCGCAGCCCGCACCCTGGCCTCCATCTGGACGATCATGGACGCCGTGGCCTGAGCGTCGTCACCTGCGCGCGCACCCAGTCCTCTGGGAAGCTGCTCGGCCGTTTCCGAGACCAGACCCGGGCGCCCCAATCTGGCGTAGAGCCCTCCCGTCCCCATGGCCAAGGCAAGGATCAGGGCGAGCCCGATCAGAAGCCGCACCCGCAACGAGAGCGGACGCGCCGCCGCCTCCGGACGCTGACTCTCGGCCATGAACCGGCGCACGGCCTCAGCGCGAAGCTGGGCCGCGGTTTCGGCCGGCAGCAGCCCTTGGGCCGCCTGGCT
This sequence comes from Pseudomonadota bacterium, assembly GCA_021808285.1. Taxonomy (GTDB): domain Bacteria; phylum Pseudomonadota; class Alphaproteobacteria; order Caulobacterales; family Caulobacteraceae; genus Acaudatibacter. The sequence continues at coordinate 7,494 of JAKBBV010000012.1, forward strand.
CTCAAGGTCGGCGAGGTCGCGGCTTAGTCCGGCGGCATCCGGCGCCGCAGGCCCGCCTCTGTCGCCTCCACGCAGCAGCGCCGCCGCCAGCAATGCGGCGGTCAGACACACCAGGGCCACAAGGACCAGCCAGATGATCATGCGCGCCGGTCCGTCTCCAGGAGGTCGGCAAGGCGGCGTTCCTCTTCGGACGTCAGAGGAGCGTCCCCTGATCCGGCGACGCGGCGGCCGCGCCGCATCAGCGCGAGCCCCACCCCGCCCAGCGCCACCACGGCCGCCGGACCAAACCAGAGCAGCCAGGTGTCAGGCTCCACGGGCGGCTTCAGCAGCACCCAATGACCGTAGCGCGAGACCAGGAAGGCTTTCACCTGGGCGTCGCTGTCCCCAGCCAGGAGGCGCTGGCGCACCAGACGACGCAAATCCCCCGCCAGTGCGGCGTCGGAATCCTCGATCGTCTCGTTCTGACACACGAGACACCGAAGGGACTCGCCGATCTGATGCGCTCGGGCCTCCAGACGCGCATCAGCCAGCTGCTCGCTTGGCAGGACCGCCCCGGCCGGAACACAGGCGAGAGCGAGAACGGCGCCAAGGACCCACCTGGCGTAGGCGAAGCGCCGGCTCATTCGCGCTCCAGCCGGCGCATGAGAGGGGCTAGCGTCCTCCCCCACAGGTCAGGCGTGATCGCGCCGACGACCTTGTAGCGGACCCGCCCCGTGCGATCGACGACGAAGGTCTCGGGCGCCCCTGCGACGCCCAGATCGATCGCCGTATGTCCAGTCGTGTCCACACCCACCTCGGCATAAGGGTTACCCGCCGAAGCGAGGAAGCGGCGCGCGGCGGCAGGGTCGTCGCGCCAGTCCAGTCCGTCGATGATCACGCCCCTGGCCTTGAGGGCGAGCAACTCGGGATGCTCATAGCGACAGGCCACGCACCAGGATCCGAACACGTTCACGAGACGCGGGGGGCCGTTCCGGAGCTTCGTCGAGTCCAAGGGGGCGCCGCCGGAGTCGAGCGCCGGCAGGCTGAACGGCGGCAGGGGCTTGTCGAGGAGCATCGAGGGAAGCACGCTCGGATCGCGGCCAAGGCCCGCCGAGAAGGCGATCAGCACCAGGCCGAAAACCGCCAAGGGCGCCAGGAAGAGCAGACGCCTCATGCCGCCGCCGATCTCAGCGCCGGGACCGCACGCGGCCGCATCACCGCCGCCACCCGAAGGCGCCGGTCAGCGAGCGAGATCACGCCGCCCAGGGCCATCAGGAAGGCCCCGCCCCAGATCAGGTTGACCAGGGGATGTCGCCAGGCGCGCACCACCAGGGCGCCCGGCCCAGCCGCCTCCCCAACGGCGACATAGTCGTTGCCTGTCACGCCGATGCCGATTCCGGCCACCGTGCTGGGCGTATCGCTCGCAGGGTAGAGTCGGTGCTGGGCCACCAAGGTGCGCTCGCCCCAACGACTCCTCACCTGAAATCGCGCCTCTACCGCTTCATAGTTCGGTCCGATCACCTGGCGCACGCCTTCGAGTCGGTAGGTTCTTCCCGCCAGCTTCGCCTCGTCACCCACATGCATCGCGCGCACCATCTGGCTCTGCCAACCTTCCATGGCGGTGATTCCGAGCGTTGTGACACCGAGCCCGGCGTGGGCCAGAACCAGACCGAAGATAGCCAGGGGCGTTGTGCGAATGCGCGGCCACAGTCCTCCACGGGGGGCGCCGCGCCAACGCCGCGCCAGGACCATGACCGCGCCGGCCAGGAGCCAGACCCCCAGGGCGACGCCAAGCGAGGCCAGGGCGTGGCGCAGGCCGAACGCCAGGGCGGCGGCGACCAGGGCGAGACCCGCGGCGGCAATCGGACCGCGCAGGCGTCGCCAAAGGGATGACCAGCTATCCCGCTTCCAGTTCAACAGCGGCCCCGCGCTCACGAGCCCGAAGAGCAGCATGAATATCGGCGCGAAGGTGGCGTTGAAATAGGGCGGACCGACCGACAGCTTGTCGCCGTGCAGTGCGTCCATGAACACGGGATAGAACGTGCCCAGAAACACCGTCGCCGTCGCCGCCACCAGGAAGAGGTTGTTGAGCGTGACGGCATATTCCTTGGACAGTCCGGAAAACAGAGCGCCGGTCTTCAGATCCGGCGCCCGCCAGGCGTAGAGAGCCAGGGCCGCGCCTGTCAGAGTTCCAATCATGCCAAGCAGATACCCCCCCCGCCGTGGATCCACGGCAAAGGCATGGACACTGGTCAGGACGCCGGAGCGGACCAGAAAGGTGCCCACCAAGCTCATGGAGAAGGCTAGGATGGTAAGGAGGATCGTCCAACTGCCCAGAGCGCCGCGTTTCTCAAGCACCAGACAGGAGTGCAGAAGAGCGGTGGCCAGGAGCCAGGGCATGAGCGAGGCGTTCTCCACGGGGTCCCAGAACCACCACCCCCCCCAGCCCAGGGTGTAGTAGGACCACACGCTGCCCATAGTGATGCCGAGGGTCAGGAACACCCAGGCGCCGAGCACCCAGGGGCGAACCCACCGCGCCCAGTCCGCATCGACCTTACCCTCGATCAGGGCGGCGACGCCGAAGGCGAAGGCGATCGAGAGACCGACATAGCCGAGATAGAGAACCGGCGGATGGAAGACGAGGCCGGGGTCCTGAAGGATTGGGTTGAGCTCCGCCCCATCAAAAGGCGCCGGAGTCAGGCGCAGGAACGGGTTGGAGGTCAGAAGCGAGAAGCCAAGGAATGCTGCGCCCATTCCGCCCTGCACCGCCAAAACGCGGGCGCGAAGACTCTCCCGAAGGGCCTCTCCAAAGAGCGCCACAGCCGCGCCATAGGCCGAAAGGATCAGCACCCACAGCAGCATCGAGCCCTCGTGACTGCCCCAGGCGGCGCCAATCCGGTAGATGAGCGGCTGGTCGAAGTTGCTGTGCTCGGCCACCAGGGCGATGGAAGTGTCGTTCTGGACGTAACCCAGGACAAGGGAGCCGAAGGCCAGAGCGATGAAGCCGAACTGAAGCGCGGCCGCCATCCGCCCCATGGCCATGAGTCCCGCATCGCCGCGATGGGCGCCGTAGCCGAGCGCGACCGTCTGGGTCAGAGCCAGACATAGCGCCAGAATGAGGGCGATCTGGCCGATCTCGCCGATCATGGACGCTGGAGCTCCTAAACCCGGCGCCGTCCCGACGGCGCCTCGCGAGCGGGCTTCTAGACGCAAATGCGGGTGTGGAAAAAGGCCGATTGGTCCGTTCCCCATTTGAGCCGGTTCCCGCCAACGTGATGGGCGCGAACGGATTCTGTGATACCCTCGGGCAGGAGGGCGTGGGGATGGGCGTGAGCGAAGGGCCAGGACGGCGCGAGGTTCTCCGGGGGCTGGGCGCTGCCGCCCTGGCGCCTGCGGTGGCGCGGGCCGGATCGCCGCCGGCCCTGAGGCCGAGGATTCGCCCCGGTGACCCCGCCTGGCCCTCGGATGCGGCCTGGGCCCGGCTTGGCGAGGCGGTGGGGGGTCGGCTCTCGAAGGTGGAGCTTCCAACCCTCGATCCGGCGAATGCGAACGAACTGCTGCACAATCCGTTCTGGCTCAGAGACCAGGCCGCCCTCACCCAGGCGGCGGGGTGGACCGATGCCTGGAACTCGACGCCAAGCCTCTGGGCGGTCCGGGCCGAGAACGCCGAGGATGTTGCGGCGTCCGTCCGCTTCGCCGCGGCGCACAATCTGCGACTGGTGATCAAGGGAGGGGGGCACAGCTATGTGGGCGGCTGCTGCGCCGCCGACTCCCTGCTGATCTGGACGCGCGGAATGGATGGGATCGAGATGCACGAGGTCTTCACGCCGGAGGGCGGGGACGGTCCGGGCGTCCCAGCCGTCTCCCTGGGCTCGGGCTGCATCTGGCTTCACGCCTATCAAACCGTCTCGGGTGGGCACGGCCGGTATGTGCAAGGCGGCGGCTGCACCACGGTCGGGGTCGCCGGTCTCGTCCAAGGCGGCGGCTTTGGCAGCTATTCCAAAGGCTTCGGCCTGGCCGCGGCCAGCCTCATCGAGGCGGAACTGGTCACCGCCGACGGCGCCATCCGGGTTGTCAACGCCCATCGTGAACCTGATCTTTTCTGGGCGCTGAAAGGCGGCGGCGGTGGCGCCTTCGGGGTCGCGACTCGCCTCACCCTCCGAACTCATGACCTTCCGGAGGGCTTCGGCATCGCTCAATGGACAGTGAAGGCCCAGTCGGAGGTCGCCTTTCGGGACCTGATCGAGGCTTTTTTCACCGCCTATGCCGAGAGGCTCTGCAATCCGCACTGGGGCGAACAGGTGATGTTCACACCCGATCGACGGATGGTCGTGCGCATGTCGTGCCAGGGGCTCACCCGGGATGAGGCCCAAGCGGCCTGGTCGGAGCTCATCGCGTTCTCGTCCGCGCGACAAGGCGATTTCAAAATCATAGAGCCCCTTTTGGTCGCCGTCGTGCCGGCGCGCAGGCAGTGGGATGAAGCCCTTTTGGCCGCCGTAGCGCCGCATGCCATCAGCCGGGACACCCGCCCCGGCGCATCTCCCACAGATTACTGGTGGACGGGAGACGGCGAACAACCCTGGATCACTCTGCACGGCTACCAATCAGCCTGGTTGCCGTCGCACCTCCTCTCACCAGGGGCCCGGGACACCCTCTGCGACGCTTTGGTCCGCGCCTCTCGGCATTGGAGTGTCGGGCTGCATTTCAACAAGGGGCTGTTCGGGGCTACGCCTCAGACCCTGGCGGCGGCGGCGGACAGCGCGATCAATCCTCAGCTCCTCGACGCCTTCGCCCTGGCTATCATCGCCGGGGGCGGCGCCTCTCCCCTCCCCGGTCATCCGACCCCGCCGCAGATGATCGAGTTGGCGCGCAAGGAGGAGGGTCGAATCCGCGCGGCCATGGCGGAGCTGAAGGCTTGTGCGCCGAAGGCTGGCAGCTACATGTCCGAATGCGCCTTCGACCTGACCGACTGGAAGCGCGCCCAGTGGGGGGATAACGCGCCACGGCTGGAGGCGATCAAGCGACGCTACGATCCGCACGGCCTGTTCATCATCCATCACGGAGTGGGCAGCGACGCCTGGAGCGCCGATGGGTTCACTCCGCTTGCCTGAAATCCCCGGCGTTCTGACCGCCGCGCTCGCCCTGTCCCTGGGCTCGGCGCCGGCCCTTGCGGCGGCAATCCCGGGCCCTGACCTTTTGACCGGGGACTGGGGCGGCATCCTCACCGGCCCCGGCGGCCTCCAACTGAACGTTCTTCTTCAGTTGAGAGTGGGGCCCGACGGCGTCGTCGGCCGCCTGGCCAGCCCGCAGCAGGGGGCGTTCGACATCCCCGTTGCCGGATCGCCACCCCAGGGTGGTGAAACGCTCCTGGATGTCCCCTCGCTCCACGCGGAATTCCGAGGCCGCCTCACGGCGGACGACAAACTGGAGGGGATCTGGACTCAAGGGGCTGCACGCCTGCCCTTGAACCTCACGCGCCTGTCGCCGGGAGCCGTCGCCGCGAGTCTGGATCGACCCCAGACCCCGCATCCGCCTTTTTCCTATCGGATCGTCCAGGTCAAATTCGGTGGCGAGGCGGGCGAACCGAGGCTGGCGGGAACCCTCACCCTTCCGGAAGGTCAGGGGCCCTTCCCAGCCGTGGTCCTGATCCCCGGGTCGGGGCCCCAGACCCGGGATGAGACGGTCGCCGGCCATCCGATCTTCTGGGTCCTGGCCGATGCCCTCAGCCGGAACGGGTTCGCGGTTCTGCGCTATGACAAGCGCGGAGTCGGGCAATCCGGCGGGACCTATGCCGAGGCGACGCTGCATGATTTCGCCCAAGACGCCCGGACCGCCGCCGACTGGCTCGGCTCCCAACCTGGCGTCGATCGCCGCCGCCTCGGGCTGATCGGCCATAGCGAAGGGGGGCTGGCGGCGCCCCTGGCGGCCGCGAAGGATCCGGCGATCGCCTTCATGGTGCTCCTGGCGGCTCCCGGTGTGGATGGCCGGCGCCTCCTTGCCGCTCAAGGCCGCCTCATCGAAGCCGCCAACGGCGGGCCGCCTGCGATGCTGAAAGCGCAGGACGCCTTGCGCGAGAAGGCCCTCCGCGCGATCGCCGCGTCCGCCAACCCCGCTGAGGCCAGGGCGCAGATTGCGACACTGGTGGCCGCTTTCGCCAGGGCCCAGTCCCTTCCGCTTGCGTCGGCCCAACAGCTTCAAGCGGCCTATGACGCCGCGGATACGCCCTGGATGCGCAGCTTCCTGACCTATGACCCCGCTCCGACCCTGAGGCGGCTGCGTCTTCCGGTCCTGGCCCTGATCGGTTCCAAGGACCTGCAAGTCCCGGCTGCGCTGAACCTGCCGGCTCTGCGCGCCGCCCTCAAGGATGACCCTGAGGCGACAGTCGAGGAGTCGCCAGGGCTCAATCACCTTTTTCAGACAGCCACCACCGGCGCTCCTGCGGAATATGGCCAGATTTCCGAGACCTTCTCACCCTTGGCGCTGAAACGCGTGCTGGACTGGTTGAGATCGGTTGCTCCCAGGACCAGCGCCGCGAAAACCGAACTCTGACCCTGGACTCAGGATGATACGGCCGCTTAATCCTGTAGCCTATTGGGCTGCGGGGGACGGGCATGACGAAATTGCGGCGGACGGCGGCGGCCCTGGCTGCCCTGGCGACGGTGAGTTGGACGGTGAGCGCCTGGCCGGAGACCGCCGCGCCGCCGCCCGCGCCCGAAGCCCTGCCCCCGGGTCTCGACCCATTCGCCAATCCCGATCCCTATCCCTCGACCTATCATCCGGCGCCGTCCCCGCTCGTCGCCATCATCCACGCCGACATCATCGATTCCATCGCCCCGGAGATTCCGGACGGCACGGTGGTCATGGATCACGGCAAGATCGTCGCCATGGGAGCCGGTCTGGCGGCCCCGGCGGGGGCCCACATCATTGACGCCAAGGGACGTTTCGTCACCCCAGGCCTGATCGACCCGCATTCGCATCTGGGCGTCTATCCCTCGCCCGCGGTCGAGGCGATGTCGGACGGCAATGAGCTGACCGATCCGGACACCGCCCAAGTCTGGGCTGAACATTCCGTCTGGCCGCAGGACCCCGGCTTCGAGCGCGCGCTGGAGGGCGGCGTGACCACGCTGCAGATCCTCCCCGGCTCCGGCAATCTGTTCGGCGGCCGCTCGGCGGTGCTCAAGAACGTCTGGTCCGACACCGTGCAGGGAATGAAGTTTCCCGACGCCCCCTATGGCCTCAAGATGGCCTGCGGCGAGAATCCCAAGCGGGTCTATGGCTCCAAGGGGCGCTTCCCTTCGACCAATATGGGCAATGTCGCGGGGTACCGCGCCGCCTGGATCCGGGCGCGCGACTATCTGCGCCGCTGGGACGCCTACAAGGCCAAGGTGGCGCGAGGCGAAAAGGCCGAGGCGCCGTTGCGCGACCTCCAGCTCGATACCCTGGTCGGCGTCCTGCAGGGCAAGATCCGCATCCAGAACCATTGTTACCGCGCCGATGAAATGGCGCAGATGATCGATATCAGCCACGAATTCGGCTTCCACATCACCGCCTTCCACCACGCTTCGGAGAGTTACAAGATCGCCGCCCTCCTCAAGCGCGAGGGCATCTGTTCGGTCACCTGGACGGAATGGTTCGGCTTTAAGATGGAGAGCTTCGACGGCATTGAAGAAAACGCCGCCATGCTCCAGAGGGCGGGCGCCTGCGTCACCCTGTCTTCCGATGACGCGAACCTGATCCAGCACTTGAACGTCGAGGCGGCCCTGGCCATGGCGGCAGGCGATCGGGCGGGCCTTGGCGTCACGCGCACCGAGGCCATCTCCTGGATCACGCTCAATCCCGCCAAGGTTCTGGGCATTGATGCGCAGACCGGCTCGCTCACCCCCGGCAAAATGGCCGACGTGGTCCTCTGGAGCGCCGATCCCTTCAGCGTCTACGCGGTTCCAGACCAGGTCTATATCGACGGCAATCTGACCTGGGATGCCCATGACCGGGCGCACCAGCCCAAGAGCGACTTCATGCTCGGCCAGCCGGTGATCGAGGCCGGCGAATCTCATTTGACCGGAGGCGCCTTCTGATGATCCGCACCCGCGCCCTCCTCACCGCGAGCCTTCTCGCCTCCAGCGCTCTGGCCCTCCCGGCAGCGGCCGGAACGATCGTCATCACCAACGCCCATATCGAGAGCGTGGGACCTGCGGGGGATATCCCTTCAGGAACCATCGTCATTCAGAACGGCAAGATCAGCGCCGTAGGCGCCGGCCTCAACGTCCCGGCCGGGGCGCAGGTGATCGACGCCAAGGGTGGAGTGGCGACGCCAGGCCTTGTGGCCGTGGGCTCACCCATTTCCGTGGCCGAGGTCGGTGAGGGAGTTCAGGAGACGAATGACTCCGGCACCGCCAGCGACCGGCTCAGCGCCGCTTTCGATGTCTCTTATGCGGTCAATCCGGACTCGATCATCATTCCCACCGCGCGGCTGGGCGGGGTCACTGACGTTGTCGTCACTCCGGAAATGCGCCGCGCCCGCGCCCCGCGCCCCACCAATCTGCTGTTCGCCGGACAGGCGGCGATCATCGATCTCGGCCAGGGCGACATGATCGAAAAGACCCAGGCCGGTATGGTCCTTGAGCTAGGCCAGGATGGGGCCGCGCGCGCTGGAGGCGCCCGGGGCGCCGAGATCGTCCTCCTTCGGCAAATCCTGGACGATGTCCGTTATTATGAGGGTCATCGCACCGACTATGACCAGGGCCGCACAAAGACGCTCGCCCTGGGCGAGGCGGACCTCCAAGCCTTGATTCCCGTGGTCGACGGCAAGGAGCCCCTCATCGTCACGGTCCACCGCGCCTCGGATATTCTGGAGGCGATCCGCTTTGCCCGGGAGGAAAAGCTGCAGCTCATTCTGGAGGGCGCCGAGGAAGGCTGGCGGGTCGCGGATCAGATCGCCGCCGCTCACGTTCCAGTGATGATCCACGCTTTTCAGGACCTGCCGGAAAGCTTTGAGCAGATCGGCGCCACCCTGACCAACGCCGCACGCCTCCAGGCCGCAGGCGTGGAACTGGTGATCGAGCAGCCATCCTTCTACACCAGCGCCCGGACGCCCCGGATCGACGCGGGGCGCGCGGTCGCGCACGGCCTCAGCCACGAGGCCGCCCTGGCGGCGATCACCCTCAACCCGGCCAAAGTGTTTGGAGTCAGCGACCGGATCGGATCGATCGCGCCCGGAAAGGATGCGGACATCGTCATCTGGAGCGGCGACCCTCTGGAGCCTATGAGCGCCCCGACCCATGTCCTCGTGAAGGGCGTCGAAGAGCCATTGCGGGATCGCGACCTCGACCTGCGCGATCGCTATATGGCGATCGATGGACTGACGCCCGGAGGTTGACGCGAGACTGGAACCGCTGGCGCCAAGGACGCGGCAAACCTCAGAAACTCGGGGCGGGCTCTCGGCGGGTCGTGACTTGTCTCGCCGCCGCACTGGCCTAAGCTTGGCGCATGGATCGTCGTCGCTTTCTGACCGCCTCGGCCGCCGTCGCCCTGGCGCCTCCGAGCCGGGCCCTGCCCGCCGCCGCCTCCATTCCGACCCCGCCCTATTTGGCGGTGCTTGAGGCCCTTCTCCAGCGATCGCCAGAGACAGCCACCGCCATGGGCCTCGACACCGGCGTTCATGCGGCCCTCAAGGCCAAGCTGGACGACGGTTCGGCGGCCAATCGCCTGGGCATCTATCAAGCTGTGGTGGACGCCGCCCCGGCGCTCGCCAAGGTCAGCGCCTCGGGGCCCCGCGACGCCATCTTTCGCGCGACCCTGCTCTGGCTCGCCCAGGCGGCGCGTCCGTTCGCCAGCTTCCCCTATGGCGCGGTCAGCGTGGACTCCTATCCTGTCCCCTATGTGGTCAGTCAGGTGGAAGGGGCCTATCAGGCGCTCCCGGACTTTTTGGCCACCGAGCACACGATCGACACCCACGACGACGCCGAGGCCTATCTGGATCGGCTGAACGCGTTCGGACCGGCCATGGACCAGCAGACCGAGGTCATGCGCGCGGACGCCGCCGCCGGCGCGGCCCCTCCTGGCTTCCTGCTTGACGCGACCCTGACCCAACTCCGCCAATTTCAGAACGACCAGAATGGGCCGGGCGCGGGGCTCGTCGCCTCTCTGGCGCGCCGCACCGCCGCCAAGGGGATCGCCGGCGATTGGGCCACGCGGGCCCAGGCGATCGTGGACGGCCAGATCGCAACGGCCGCGCAAAAGCAGATCGCGCTCCTCACCTCGCTGCGAACCGGCGCGAGAGACACCGCAGGCGTCCAGGCGCTGCCCGGCGGCGACATCTATTACGCCGCCTGCCTGAGGCTCCACACCACCACCGATCACAGCCCCCAGGACGTGCACCGCATGGGGCTGGACGAGGCCGAGCGGGTCTCGGCCCGGGCGCGCTATATTCTGGACGAACACGGGCTGAACGGTCTCAGCGTCGGGGCGGGACTGACTCAACTCTCCAAGGATCCGGCGCAGCTGTTTCCGGACACGGAGGCCGGCCGCCAGGCGGTGCTCGATTTCGTCCGTACACGGCTCGCTGACATGCGCACCCGCCTGCCCCGTGCCTTCAGTCATTCGCCAAAGACACCCCTGGAAGTGCGGCGCGTCCCCGAGGCCATCGCGCTGGGGGCGCCGGGCGCCTATGAACAGGGCGGCAGCGTCGACGGCTCGCGCCCTGCCGAGATCTATTTCAACCTGCACGACATCGGCGACTGGCCTCGCTGGACCATCCCCACCACGGCTTATCATGAGGGCGATCCGGGGCATCACTTTCAAGGCTCTCTGGCCAATGAGGCGGCGGATATCCCGACGGTGTTCAAGGCGCTACAGTTCAACGCCTATGTGGAGGGGTGGGCGCTTTATGCGGAACAACTGGCGGATGAGTTGGGGGCCTATGACGCCGATCCGCTGGGGCGGCTGGGCATGCTCCAGGGCTCGCTCTTCCGAGCCTGCCGCCTCGTGGTCGACACCGGCCTGCACGCCATGGGCTGGAGCCGCGAGAAGGCGATCGCCTATCTGATTCAGACGGCGGGCTCGACGCCGAACGACGCCCGCCGCGAGGTTGAGCGCTATTGCGCCTGGCCTGGACAGGCCTGCGCCTACAAGATCGGTCAGCTTTCCTTCCTGCGTCTCAGGAACGATGCGCAGCAGCAGCTGGGGTCGCGCTTCGACCTCAAGGGCTATCACGATGCGGTCCTGGGCTATGGCGCCCTGCCGCTCACGGTCATGGGCCAGGCGGTGAGCGACTGGGCCCAGTCGGCCTGAGCGTCCCGCAGCCCCCCTGTCCCAGGAGATCCACGCCATGGCGCCCCTTTTGCTGATCGACGAACCGTCCCCCGGCGTCCGGCGCCTGACCCTTAACCGGCCGGAGAAGCGGAACGCTCTTTCCAATGCGCTGCGAGGCGAGATCTTCGCCGCGCTCGAAGCGGCTGATCAGGACGCGGACGTCCGGGTCATGATCCTTCGCGGGGCCGGGACCTGCTTTTCCTCCGGCTATGACCTCGCCGGTCTGGGGGACCTGCCTTTTCATACCGCAACCGGTCAGGGTCAGTGGGCCAGACATGTGGTCGAGGGCTGCTTCCGCATCTGGGACCTGGCCAAGCCCGTCCTGGCGCAGGTGCATGGCTGGTGCCTGGCAGGGGGGTCGGAGCTCGCCTTCGCTTGCGACCTCGTCTATGTCGCCGAGGACGCGCAGATTGGCTATCCGGCCGTGCGCACGATGTCGCCCCCTGACAATCAGTTCCACGCTTGGATCCTGGGCATGCGCGCGGCCATGGAAATGATGCTCACTGGTGACGCGATCAGTGGGGTGGAGGCGGTGCGACTGGGTTTCGCCAACCGAGCCTTCACAGTCGAACGGCTGGAGGCGGAGACCCTGGCCATGGCCGAGCGAATCGCCAAGGTTGATCCGGAGCTTGCCCAGCTCAACAAGCGTCTGGTCCATCGTCAGATGGAGGCCATGGGCCTGAGGGCCGGCCTGCGCGCCGGCACGGATCTACACGCCCTGGGCTGGCACACGTCGGCCTCGCGCGCCTACATGCAGACAATGCGTGCGGGCGTGAAAGCCGCCCTCGACGCCCGCGATCAAACGTTCGGCGACTATCGCACACAAGCGGGGCAGAACCCTCGCTGAGCCCCTATGGCGCCGCCAGGGCCCTTGAAGACCCGGCCCGGTGCATTAGGTTCATTGAACGTTCAAGATTCGGGAGTCATCATCGAAGTATGAGCTTGCGACTCGCCAAGTTCGGACTGGGCCAAGTGGTCAGGCACCGGATCTTTTCGTTCCGCGGCGTGATCTTCGACGTCGATCCCGTCTTCGCCAATACCGAGGAATGGCTCGCGGCGATCCCTGAGGATGTCCGGCCGGAGAAGGACCAGCCCTTCTACCACCTCTTGGCCGAGAACGATGAGTCCACCTATGTGGCCTATGTCTCAGAGGGCAATCTCCTCCTTGATGACTCCGATCAACCGGTGGGCCACCCGCACACTTCGCTCTTGTTCTCCGAGTTCCGCGGCGGCCGTTATCAGATGCGGCCTCGCATCACCCACTGAAGCCGGCGTAAAGGCCGCTCATGGCCGCGATCGAGACCTCCCTTCGTCACCCTGCGCCCCCTCCTGGTGCGAGGCCGGACTGGACCATCGACCAGGGCTGGTCGACCTATGGCGCGGATGAACACCGGGTCTGGACCACGCTCTACGAGCGCCAGCTCAGCATTCTGCCCGGTCGCGCGTGCGAGTCTTTCCTGCGTGGCCTCGACGCCTTGGACCTGCACCGCGGCGGCATTCCCGATTTTCACCGCATCAATCCTGAGCTGCAGAAGCTCACAGGCTGGAGCGTGGTCGCCGTCCCGGGGCTCGTGCCCGACGCAGTGTTCTTCGAGCACCTGGCGAACCGCCGCTTTCCCGCCGGACAATTCATCCGCCGGCCCGACCAGCTCGATTATCTAAGCGAGCCAGACATTTTTCACGATGTGTTCGGCCATGTGCCGATGCTCACCGATCCGGTTTTCGCCGATTATATGCAGGCCTATGGCAAGGGCGGCCTGCGCGCCCAGGGTCTGGACCATCTGCACCACCTCGCCCGTCTCTACTGGTACACGGTGGAGTTCGGCCTGATGGACACCGCCGAGGGCCTGCGAATCTATGGGGCCGGGATCGTCTCCTCGCGCGCCGAGAGCGTGTTTTGCCTTGAGGACCCGTCGCCGCATCGCCTCGGCTTCGACCTGGAGCGGGTCATGCGCACCCTCTACCGCATCGACGACTTTCAGCAGGTCTATTTCGTCATCTCATCACTGGAGGCCCTGCGACAGGTCACGCTGGAGGATTTCGGGCCGCTCTATCAACGGCTCTCCGGCGCCCCCGACCTCGCCATTGACACGGTCCTGCCTGGAGAGCGGGTGCTGAACCACGGCAGTCAGGCCTACGCCCAAGCCGCGACCGACGCCGGGCGAGGCGCGACCCCTGCGACGACGGCCCTCGCGAGCTGATCCGCGCCTAAAGCGCGGGCGCGACGCCCGAAAACCTGGTCTATCGCACACGAGTCCGGTTGCGCGGCCGCGGGGGGCTGTGGCCAAGTGAGATCTCGTCTCGCGATCCGGGAGAGCCGTTCTGAACCTTGCCGTCCCGTCCGCTGATCCCGCGCCCGCCGCCCTGAGCCGGCCGGAGGGTTATGCGCTCGGCCAGGCCTTCGATGAGATGTTTGATCCGAAGGGCGAGACCCGCAGCCACTATGCCCCTCTGCATTCGCGGATCGACACTCTGGGCGCGGCGGCCCTGGCGGACCGCCAGCGCACGCTGGAGCGCTCCTTTCTGCTCCAGGGCATCACCTTCACCGTCTATGGCGCAGAAACCACCACCGAGCGGATCATTCCCACTGATCTCTTCCCGCGAATTATCCCCGCAGCCGAATGGGCGCGGGTGGAGGCCGGCCTGATCCAGAGACTGCGCGCGCTCAATCTGTTCCTGGCGGACATCTATGGCCCCCAGAAGATCCTCTCCGACGGGGTCATTCCGCGTGATCTCGTCCTGGGCGCGCCCTCTTATCGGCGCGAGATGCAGCATCTGTTCGTGCCGCACGGCGCCTTCGTCAATGTCTGCGGGAGCGATCTCATTCGCCAGCCCTCCGGCGAGTTCGTCGTGCTCGAGGACAACCTGCGCGTGCCCTCAGGCGTTTCTTACATGCTGGCGAACCGCGAGGCCTCCCGGCGGACCTTCCCGGAGGTGTTTCGCGAGTCCCGGGTGCGGGCGGTGGAGCGCTATCCTGACCTCCTCCTGGCGACGCTCAAGAGCATGGCCGGCGACTGGCGTCCCCTGCCCCAAGTCGTGGTTCTGACGCCCGGCGTCTATAACTCCGCCTATTACGAGCACGCCTATCTGGCCCGCCTCATGGGCGTGCCCCTGGTGGAGGGGCGCGACCTCGTGGTCCATGACGGCATCGTCTATATGCGCACCACCTCGGGTCTCAGGCGGGTGGATGTCATCTACCGCCGCGTGGACGACGACTTCATCGACCCCCTCGCCTTCCGCCGGGACTCCAGCTTGGGCGTGGCCGGTCTTTTCAACGCCTACCGCGCCGGCAGCGTCGTTATCTGCAATGCGCCAGGCACCGGGGTCGCCGACGACAAGGCGGTCTATGCCTATGTGCCGGCGATCATCCGCTACTACCTGGCCGAGGACGCCATCCTGAACAATGTGGAGACCTACCTCTGCCGCGAGCCGGCTCAGCTCGACCATGTGCTCGCCAATCTCGACAAGCTGGTGGTCAAGGCGGTGGGGGCTTCGGGCGGCTACGGTATGCTGGTCGGGCCCCACGCCAGCGCTGTGGAGCGGGAGCGCTTCGCCGCCGCCCTGAGGGCCGATCCGGACAACTATATCGCCCAGCCCACCATCCAGCTCTCCACCGCCCCGTGCCTGGTGGAGGGTCGTATGGAGCCGCGACACGTGGATCTGCGCCCCTTCATCCTCTCCGCCGAGAAGGTCGTGGTGACGCCCGGCGCCCTGACCCGGGTCGCCCTCAAGAGAGGCTCCCTGGTGGTCAATTCCAGCCAAGGCGGTGGATCCAAGGATACCTGGGTTCTGGCCGAGGACGGGGGCGACCCGGCATGATGCTCGCCCGGGTCGCCGACAGCCTCTACTGGGCGGGACGCTATGTGGAGCGGGCAGAGCACGTCTCGCGCCTCGCCGAGGTGATGCTCAACGCCACCCTCGATCGGAGCGACGCGGCGCGCCACGTCGCGGCCATCACGCGCGGGGCGCTGGGGGATCCCGGCGGTTCGGGCGATCTTCTGGACCTCGCCCGGGCGATGTCGCTCGACCGGGACAATCCCAGCTCCGTGCTCATGTCCCTGGCCCGGGCGCGGGAGAACGCCCGTCAGGTCAGAGACCAGATCACCAGCGAGACCTGGGAGCGGCTCAATATCCTTTATCTGCGCGCCGTGAGCGCCCGGGCCAGCGCCTCTTTCGCCGCCGACCCCCTGGCCTTCCTTGGCGAGATCGTCTCCGATCTGCATCTCTTCAAGGGCGCGGCGGACTCCACCATGAGCCATGGCGAGGGCTGGCGGTTCATGGTCACGGGCGTCTTTCTGGAGCGGGCCCAGCTCATCGCCCGGCTGCTTCGAGCCAGCTTCGGCGGCGGCCTGGCGGGCGCGCCCGAAGAGCCCCTGGCTCTGGTCACGGTGCTGCGAATGGCCTGCGCGCTGGAGCCCTATCTGCGCACCTACACGGCCGACCTCAATGCCCGTTTCATCCTCGAGTTCCTCATGTTCGACGAGGATTTCCCGCGCTCGATCCGCTACGCCACCGACCAGATCGAGCAGCATCTGAACCACCTCGCCCGCGGCCGGGAGCTGGGTCGCCAGGACCCGCAGCGCCTGGCCGGCCGACTCAAGGCGCGTCTGGCCTTCGCCGATATCGGCGAAGTCGAAGGTTCGGGCGCCGGCCAGATTCTGGCGGCGGTGGAGGCCGAGTCCAAAGCCATCCACGAAGCCATGTACGAGGCCTTCGTCGCCTATCCTCTTGAGACCAGGTTGCCCGCGGCATGATCTTCGAGATCCGTCACGTCACTGAATATGCCTATGACGAGGCGGTGCGCGAGAGCGTCATGGAGGCGCGGATGCAGCCGCGCGCCGGTCATGGCTGCCACCTGCTGAGTTTCGAGCTCGACATCGACCCGCCGTGCCAGATCTTCTCCTACGCCGACAGTTGGGGAAACACGGTCAAATGCTTCGACGTCCCGTTCCCGCACCGGCGCCTGACCTTGACGGCCCGCAGCGTGGTCGAGACCGAGCCCCCCGCGCCCCTGCCCGACGCCCTTGGCATGGCCGAATGGGACGATTTGGCCGGTGACCCGGTCAAGGGCGACTGCTGGGACTTCCTGAGACCCCACGGATTCGCCTGCATGACGCCGGCTCTCGCGGCCTTCTGCGAGGCCCACGGTCTCAACTCACTGCGCGACCTTGACCCTTTGACCGCCCTCCACCGGCTGAGCGCGACGATCTATGAGGCGCTGGACTACGAGACCGGCGTCACGGCCGCTGACAGCCCGATCGATGAGGCGCTGCTGGCTGGCCGTGGGGTGTGCCAGGATTTCGCTCACATCATGATCGCCATATGCCGGTCCTGGGGAGTGCCGGCGCGCTACGTCTCCGGCTATCTGGCCACCAACCGCGACGAGGGCGACCGCTCCGACCCTGAGGCCTCCCACGCCTGGATCGAAGCCTTCCTGCCGTCCCTCCGCTGGATCGGGCTCGATCCGACCAACAACACCGTCGCCGGCGAGCGACACATCCCGGTGGGCGTGGGGCGGGACTATTCGGACGTGCCGCCAACACGGGGCGTGTTCAAGGGGGACGCTGAGAGCCGGCTTTCCGTGGGGGTCTCGGTGAGACGCGCGGCCGCCGCCGCCCACGAGCCGGAGTTTCTGCGCCTGGGCGCTCCCGCTATCGCCGCCGCCCGTCGGCGCGCCTCGAGCCAGGCCCTGCTGGACCAGCACCACCAGCAGCAACAGCAACAGCAGCAATAGCTAGAATTTTCCCGCGCGCCGGAGGTCGGACATCGGCTAGCGTGCAGGCCTCGGATCGGAAGCGGCGGGGCGAGCGTCTTGGACATCCACAAACCCAAACCGGTGCACAATCTGAAGGAGTTCTTATCCGAGATCGCCGTGGTCGTGTGCGGGGTGATCATCGCCCTGGCGCTGGAGCAGGGCGTGGAGGAGCTGAGCTGGGCGCACAAGGTCGCGGAGGCCCGCACGAGCCTGCACGATAACCTGGCGACGATCACGGTCTTCGCACAGGAGCGAATCGCCCATGCGCCGTGCGCCAGGGCCCGCCTCGACGCCCTGGAGGATGCCCTGGTGGCCTCGCCGCCGCGCTGGCGCCCGCTCTCCACCATCTATTGCGGATACGCGCACCGCGATGTCTTCCAGGCGCCCAGAAGGCCCTGGCCCACCGATCTCTGGAAGGCGTTCAGCGAGGATGGCACGGTCTCTCACCTTCCCCGCCCATATCGCATCGCCGCCGCCTTCACTTTCGGCTTCATCGACGGCATGGCGCGCACGGGCGAGCTTGAAGACCAGTTGGTCCCGCAACTGAACGTGCTGAACCGTCCTGTCCTCCTGACCCCCGACGCGCGGATCAGCCTGCTCCGCGTGATCGAAGAGCTGAAGAGCGACGAAGGTGTGATGGCGTTGAGTTCAAGGCAGGTGATCCAGCAGATTCACAATCTGGGCGAGACCCCGACGCGGCAGGAGCTCGACCGACTTTATCGCACCGTCCCGTCTCTCTACCTGCCTTCAGCCGGGCGAGAAGGCTATGCGAAGTCCTGAGGCACACGTGGGAGATGGTAGGCCGGGTGGGAGTCGAACCCACGACCACTCGATTAAAAGTCGAGGGCTCTACCACTGAGCTACCGGCCCCTCTCGCCCCCAAGGCGACGCCTTGAGAGGGGGAAAATGCGGCGCGGACCATATGCGGAGGGGCCCTCGCGCCGCAAGGCGCCCTATATGGAATCCCGCAGGTCTCATGGGCATCGCGGCCCCCGACCCATCAAACAGGGAGACTCCATGCGCCGACGTCTCTTCGTAACCGCCGTATTTTCGCTGCTGCTCACCGCCGCGGCGGGGCCCGTCCCCTCGGCCTGGGCTGGAGCCGTGCAACCGGCCCCACAGCAGACCTCGCCCCCTTCATCCGCCTCGACGCCGGAGCTGGAAACGCCGGACCGCAACAGCACCAACAGCACCGCCAATGCCGTCGAAGCGCCACTCTACGACCTCAATCTGGAGCGTCAGAATATTCCCCCGGTCCTGCTGGCGGCGATCACGGACCCTTATGAACCGCCTCACCCGCGCACCTGTTCCGAGGTCAAGAAACAGATCCTGGTGCTCCAGGCCGCCCTGGGCCCCGACCTGGACCAACCCGAGACGCCCCAGGCCCCCAGCCTCACCCTGCATAATGGCAAGGTGGCGCTGGCCTTGCTCCATGGTGCGGCCGAGTCGCTCCTGCCCTTCGCCGGCTTTGTGCGTACGCTCTCAGGCGCCGGACACCATGACGAACTGGTCGTCGAGGCGATCACCGCCGGCAGCGTGAGGCGGGGCTATCTCAAGGGCATGGGGGAGATGATGCGCTGTCCCCTGCCGGCCCGGCCGGACCACTTCCTTCGGCCCCCGCCACCCGCCCAGGATGATCGGCTGAGGCCGAAATACCCCATCAACTAAGCCGCGGAGGAGTCCTCCAGGCCCGCCTTGAAGGCTCGACGGAACGCCTCAAGCCGACCCTCGCGGATGGCGTCTCGCAGATCGCGCATGAGGCTCTGATAGAAGGCCAGATTGTGCCAGGAGATCAGGACCTGGCCGAGAATCTCGCCGGACCTCACCAGATGGTGGAGATAGGCGCGGGAATAGTCGCGGCTGGCAGGGCAGTCGAGAGTGGGGTCGAGGGGGCTTTCATCCTCGGCGAATCGCGCCGCCTTGAGCGTCAGCGGGCCGATCGAGGTCCAGGCCTGGCCGTGGCGTCCGGCCCGGGTCGGCAGGACGCAGTCGAACATATCCACGCCGCGCGCCACGGCTTCCACCAGATCGATGGGCTTACCCACACCCATCAGATAGCGCGGCCGATCCCGCGGCAGCATGGCCGTCGCGAAATCCAGAGTCTCCACCATGGCCTGATGTCCCTCGCCTACAGCGAGCCCCCCAAGCGCATAGCCATCGAAGCCGATCTCGATCAGGCGCTCGGCCGACTCACGCCGCAGAATCTCGTCGGTCGAGCCCTGCTGGATGCCGAACAGGGCCTGGGCGTCACGCGCTCCGAAGGCGTCCTTGCAGCGCTTCGCCCAGCGGGCGGAAAGGCGCATGGCTTCGGCGGCCCGCTCCGCGGCGGCGGGCCAGGCGATGCACTCGTCCAACTGCATGACGATGTCCGCGCCAAGGAGGTCAGCCTGGATGGCGATCGACCGTTCCGGGCTCAGCACATGGCGTGAGCCATCGAGGGGGCTGGCGAAATGGGCGGCCTCCTCGGTCACACGGGTCAGGGACGACAGCGACATCACCTGAAAACCGCCGGAATCGGTCAGGATCGGCCGCTCCCAGCCGCAGAACCGGTGCAGGCCGCCCAGGCGCGCGATCCGCTCTGCGCCGGGGCGCAGCATCAGGTGAACCGTATTGCCCAGGATGATGTCGGCGCCAGTCGCCCGCACCTGACCCATGGTCAGGGCCTTGACCGTGGCGGCGGTGCCCACGGGCATGAAGGCCGGCGTGGCGATCTCGCCTCGCGCCAGGACCAGCCGGCCGGTCCGCGCCGCCCCGTCCCGCGCCTCGATATGGAAACCGAGCGCGCTCATGACCCTGTTCGCCAGATCAGGGAGGCGTCGCCATAGGAATAGAACCGATAGCCCTTGGCGATCGCGTGGGCATAGGCGGCGCGCATGACCCCCAGTCCCGCCAAGGCGCTCACCAGCATGAAGAGGGTCGAACGTGGGAGGTGGAAATTGGTCATCAGGCCGTCAACCGCGCGGAACCGGTAACCCGGCGTGATGAAGATATCGGTCTCATCGGCGAACGGTGCGAGGACGCCATCCGGACCTGCGGCGCTCTCCAGCAGCCGCAGCGAGGTGGTGCCCACGGCGATGATGCGCCCTCCGGCGGCGCGCGCCACGTTCAGCGACGCGGCCGTGGCCGCATCGAGGCGGCCCGCCTCGGCGTGCATGTGATGCCCCTCCAGGGTCTCGCTCTTCACCGGAAGAAAGGTCCCAGCCCCCACATCAAGGGTCAGAAAATGCAGACCGACGCCGCGCGCCTCCAGCGCCGCCAGCAGGGCCGGCGTGAAGTGCAGGCCCGCCGTGGGCGCCGCCACCGAGCCTGGGGCTCGGGCATAGACGGTCTGGTAGTCCTCCCGGTCGCGCTCATCCTCGGGGCGCTTGCCGGCGATATAGGGCGGCAGGGGCATGACCCCCGCCTCCGCCACCGCGGCGTCCAGCGCCGCTCCGGACAGGTCGAAAGCCAGAAAGGCCGCGCCGGCCTCGCCGAGCCCCGTCACCTCCGCCTCCAGGCGCGATGTCCCGGCCGAGAAGTCGATACGATCGCCGACCCTCAGCCGCTTGGCCGGCCGCACCAGCGCCGACCAGTCCGCGGGGCCCAGGCGCTTGGTCAGGGTGACGCTGATGCGCGCGCTGACCCCGGCCCGCTCCCGGCGTCCGAACAGTCTCGCCGGAATCACCCGACTGTCGTTGAAGACCAGCGCGTCGCCGGGCTTCAGGAGCCGGGGCAGGTCGGCGACGATCCGATCCTCTCGGGGGGTATTCACCGGACAGTGCAGCAGACGCGCCGAATCACGAGGCGACGCGGGCCGAAGGGCGATGAGCTCGGCCGGCAGATCGAAATCGAAGTCGTCCACGCGCATGGCGCCCGCCTCTGCCAAAGTTTGGTCCGGGATGCAAAGCTGAGACCGACCGGCGCTGATCGTCGGCTCAGGTCGGGGCGATATCGACTTCGACCCCCGGCCGGCACAGGGCGAGCACCTCGCCGAGGTCGCGTCGCGTCAAGGCCACGCAGCCTTCCGTGGGGGCGAAGGCGCCGGGATCGCCACGGGCGATATGCAGAAAGATCGCGCTCCCTCGACCCGGGTTCGGCGGGGCGTCATTGAAGCCGATCACGGCGAAGAGGTCATAGAGTCCGTCCTCGCGCCACAGGGTCTCGGCGCTGGCGGGATAGGGCAGGACCACGGGCCGGTTATAGCACGGATCGTCGGGCGCATCGCACCACCCGTCGCGGACGCCGATGGGCAGAAGAGGAAGTCCTGTCTCAGGGGCCGCGCCACGGTCCGGCCTGAAGCGCACCTCTCGCAGAGCGAAGACCCCCTGGGGCGTGCCTCCGTCGCCCTCCCGCTTATCGCGAACGATACCGGCCCGGCCCAGCGCACAGGCGAACCGGCGCCCCTCCACGGACAGGAGCCCTTGGCTCGCTCCGACAGGAGCGCGAACCTCAAGGCGGAGACGGACTACCAGGGCAGGGTCTGGCCAGAATAGTCGAGGAAGGCGTCACCGCGCTGCCCGAGGCGGCTCTCCAGGACATCCGCCACGCCCCGCGTGCTCGTCTCCACATCCAGTGGCGCCTGGGGCCCGCCCATGTCGGTCTGAACCCAGCCGGGATGGAGACAGGTGAACGAGACCTTGGCCTGGGCGTGCTCGGCGGCGAAGCTGCGGAGGGACTGGTTGAGCGCCGCCTTGCTGGCGCGGTAGGGCTCATAACCCCCGGAGCTGTTGTTGGCGATGCTGCCAAGCTGCGAGGACATGACGCCCACAGCGCCGTCTTCCCCCACCAGATCGAACAGAGTCTTGACCGCGTCCATGGCGCCCAGGGCGTTCACCCTCATGCAGGCCAAGAAAGCCTCAGCGAAGTCCTCGCGGCCGGTCACGCCGATCCCGGCATTGACCATGAGGATGTCCAGGGTCTCGCCCTCCAGGCGTCGCCGAAGAGCCATCAGGCTCTCAGCAATGGCGACGTCCGCCGACTCCACGCGCAAGCGGTCGGCCCCTGCGAGCTCGGCCACGGGGCCTGGACGGGAGGCGTCGCGCACCGTGGCGATCACCCGCCGTCCGCGGGCGAGAAACTGGCGCACCAGACCAAGACCGAGGCCTCGGCTGGCGCCGATGATAAGGGTCGATGAGGCGGCAGGCATGCAGGGACTCTCCAGGCGGGTCGAGGGCCATGCCCTACCACTGGCTTGACCCTTTGTATCGCCTCAGTGCTCCTTGGCCGGGCCTTCCACCTCGCTCGGCGATTCCGGCGACCTCAGCGCCGCAACCTGCGCCGCTGTAAACGCCGAAGGGTAGTTATTGCCAAAATGGGTCCGCACATAGCCCACCACATTGGCGATCTGGGCGTCGCTGAACATGTCTCCGAACGCGGGCATGGCCTTGCGGCCGTTCAGGATGACGAGTGCGGGATATTCCGGCGCGGCGAGGTGGGGATTGTTCGCCAGGGCGGGATAGGCGCCGGCGCCCACGGCGCCCTGGGCGTTGGGCATGTGGCAGCCCTGGCAGACGCCGTGGAAGATCTCCTCGCCGGTCTGCTCATGAAAATGGCCCATGTGCAGTTCCTGGGCGAGGACAGGGCCGGCGCTGAGGAGACCGGCGACCGCGAGGGCGAGGCGTAAGGAGAGGCGCATCATTGGACTCAGCTCGTCATCACGCGTTGATGGAGGCGGCGAATGGCGTCGAGACTGGAGAGCAGCGCCCCCTCCTGCCAGGCGGGCAGGCGCGAGGCGTGCTCGCCGGCCAACATGATCCGCCCGTCCATGGCCACCAGATTGTCGTAATGCTCGGCGCGGAGGGCTTCGGTCCAGTGCGCGGCGCAACCCAGGGTCCAAGGCACGCGGTGCCAGGCCACGGCCACGCCGTTTTCAAACTCGTCGCGATACTGAGGATGGACATTGGCCCCATATTCCACGGTCTTGGCGACTCGCTCCTGTGGGCTCATGGCGGCATATTCGAAGGCGGCGGGTCCGAAGGTGTAGGCGCCCAGCAACACACCCTTGCCGTCGCTGAAATAGTCGGTCGCAGGGTATCCGATCATGCCGTTGGGCTGGTCGGTGAAGCTGATCCCGCCATAGATGGACTCATCCTGTTCCCAGAACCGGCGTTTGAACTGCAGGCCGACCTTGATCGAGGCGTCGTAATACAGCGCTTGAATAGCCGACTGCATGGCGTCGCCCACATTCATGGGAATCTGGCCAAGGATCGAGGCCGGGATCGTGCAGATGCAGTAGTCGGCCTGCGCCTTGCGCGGGGGTCCCCCGGTCTTGGCGTTCACATAGGTCGCGGTGACCCCCTTGGCGTCCTGGTGGATGTCGATCACCTTGGAGTCGTAGGCGATCACGCCCTCGAGCTCTCGTCCGAACGCCTTGCCGATCATGCCCATTCCGCCCTTGGGCTGAAAGATCGTGTTCTGAAACTCGTAGATATGCCCGGCCGAGATCGAGCCCCAGAGGCCGGATTTCAGCAGATCGCTCATGGCCATGGGATCTGAAGGGATGGGCGCGGACGTCGTCCCGCCGCCCGGATCGGAGACATAGCCGCGCCTCTCGCTCGCCAGTAGCCCCTTGCGATATTCGTAATTCTTGTCGAGGGCGCCCCACTCGCGCATGGCCTCCAGCAGGATCTCCTGGTCCTCGCGGGTCACCGCCTGGTCAAGACGGCCCTGCTGGGTCGACTTGGCGAGAAGCTCAGCCACATAACCGTTGAAATCGGCATGCACCTCACGATAGCGCTTGGGCTTGCCGCCGAAGGCCTTGGTGGAGTGCACATAGGCCGCGTAATTGACCTGGACGAAGGGCTCCAATGCGACGTTGAGCACCTTGCAATAGTGCAGGATCGCCTGGTGATGGTAGGGAAGCCGCCAGGGGCCAGGGTTCAGATAGAGCCCCTTGTCGAACTCGACCTTCTGGGTGAAGCCGCCGAGCTCCGTATAGGTATCCCCCCCATAGAGCGACCAGTTCCGTCCTCCCGGGCGGTCGTTATATTCGAGGATCTGGACCTTGTAGCCGGCCTTGCGCAATTCGTAGGCGGCGCACATGCCGGCCATGCCGGCGCCCAGGATCAGCACGGAGGCGCCCTTGGGATCGCCCTCCAGCTTGATCGGTCCGGTGAACCCGGACTCTCCGGCCAGGGCCATGGCGCTCATCGCCCGGTACATCACCGCGCTTCCCGCCACCGTACCGATCAGGGTCAGAAGGTCGCGACGACGCATCTTGCCGCCGCCCGCGCTCACGCCATCTTCACTCACGCTCAACCTACTCCTTTCACCCGCGACCGGGCCCTCCTGAAGGACCAGGACCCGTGCTTCGGTTTGGCGAGCGCCGCCCGACCAGACCAGTGTCCCGCCCGAACTTTCGCACGCGCCGGAGCGTTTGCGCAAAAGCCGGGCGACAGGCGCCCCGCACAAGGCGCAGGATCAGGCAACCCGCAGAGAGACGATCTTGCCCGGCCGGGCCGGTGGCTCCCCGCGTGGCAGGGCGTCCACGTATTCCATGCCTTCCGTCACCTCGCCCCAGACCGTGTATTGGCCGTCCAGAAACCGGGCGTCGCCGAAGCAGATGAAGAACTGGCTGTTGGCCGAGTCGGGATTGGGCGTCCTGGCCATGGAGCAAACGCCGCGGACGTGGGGCGCGTTGGAGAATTCCGCCTTCAGGTTGGGCTTGGAGGAGCCGCCCGTACCGCGGCCCGTGGGGTCGCCGCCCTGAGCCATGAAGCCCTCGATGACGCGATGAAAGACCACGCCGTCATAGAAGCCTTCGCTGCAAAGCTCGACGATGCGGGCGACATGGCCAGGGGCCAGGTCAGGCCGCAACCGGATCGTCACCGGGCCTTGCTCAAGCGTCATCACCAGAGTCTGAGGGGTATCGTTCATGGAATTTCTCAGTTCACCTTTGCGGGAATGTCGACGTCACAGATGGAGAAGTTGCCGCCCTCCTGGGCGCGAAGCTGGGAAACATAGGCTATGAACCAGGGCTTGGTGGTGTCGGCCACCTGCACGCGCGGCCGCCCGGCCGCCGGCAGATCAGACAGGAGCTGGACCTTGGTCATCTGATCCATGGGATCGCTCGGCGGCTCTCCAACCTTGATGCTGCGCACAACATCCTCGCCTGAGACAACGCGGCCGAGCGCGGCGTAGTTCGCCGCCAGGGAATCGCCGAATCCTCGCATGAGGAAGAATTGGCTGTTGCCGGAATCCGGCGCCCCGGCGCGCGCGAATCCCATCACCCCCGGACAAAAGATAGCGTGCGCGTTGACGGCGTTGTCCGCGGTGAAGGCGGCCAGTTGGATGGGTTGACTGGTCACGGGTACGGTCTGAACAAACCCGGTCTCAACCCCGGCGGCGCTGGTCACCGTGGCGAAGGGCGTGGAGCTGGTGCGCTTGAAGACGAATTCGGCCGGAACGTTGGGAAGCTTCGAGCCGCCGGTTCCCTTATTGGTCGGGTCGCCCGTCTGATCCATGAAGTCTTCAATCACCCGAAAGAAGAGTTGACCGTCATAGAAGCCCTGATGGGCAAGGGCTCTGACCTGATCCACCGTCTTGGGCGCCAGCTCAGGGGTCAGTTCGACCAGGATGCGCCCCTTGTTCGTATCAATGACCAGGACCTCATGGGGATCGACGGCGCGCCAATCGCCGGGCCCCGGTTTCGGCGCAATCTTGGGCGGAACGGCCTCCTTGCCCGTCTCCAGGAGCGACATGATCGGAGGGCGGGGATCGGCCCAGATCGGGACGGAGGCCGCCAGGGCCATCACAAAGGCCGGGAGAGCGAGAGAGCGCCAAGGACGGAAGGGCATGGGGCCTGCTGGAGTGCGTTGTGTGAAACCGTGTCGGTTCGGCGGCGTGGCGTCTCTTGGATCCTGAACAGAGGCTCGCCCCCAAACCTCCCCGCGCCCAGCGTCAAGGCGGCGTGATCTAGCGCGCCGGGAGACCAGCGGCAAGCCGATGACGCCTAGGACGTCCGCGCCGCCACCTTGGCCAGCAATCGCTCATGGATCCAGGGCGTGACGAAGGGACTCACATCACCGCCGAGGGTGACGATCTCCTTGACCAGATGCGACGCCGTGGCCTGATGCCGCGGATCCGCCATCAGGAACACCGTCTCGATGTTGCGATCGAGCTGCTGGTTCATGGCCGTGATCTGAAACTCGAACTCATAATCGGCGACGGCGCGCAGGCCGCGGAGAATGAGCGTCGCCCCGACCTCGCGCGCCGCGGTGACCGTCAGGCCGACATAGGGCAGGACCTCGACCTTGGCTTCGGCCACGTCCGCCGTCTCGTGTTCGAGGATTTCGACCCGTTCCTCCAGGGTGAAGAGCGGGCCCTTGCCAGAATTGATCGCCACGCCGATGACCAGGCGATCCACCAGCTTGGAGGCTCGGCGGATAAGGTCCAGATGCCCGTTATGCGCGGGATCGAAAGTGCCGGGGTAGAAGCCGACGCGTTTCATGGCCCTTCCTCTCCGTGGCCGGTCTCACCCTCAGCTGGGCCGTCCTCAAGCCCCGCGGCGGCGCCCTCCACCCGCTCCACCGACACCACGTGCTCGGACTCCGAGGTGCGGAAGATGGTCACCCCTTGGGTGTTGCGCCCTGCGATGCGCACCTGATTGACCGGCACACGGATCAACTGGCCCTGGTCGGTGACCAGCAGGATCTCGTCCGACTCTTCGGTGGGATAGGAAGCCACAAGGCGCCCGCCCCTTTTGCTGAGATCCTGGGCCATGAGCCCCTGACCGCCGCGCCCGGTGCGTCGAAAATCATAGGCGGAGGAGCGCTTGCCAAACCCCTCGGAGGACACGGTGAGGATGAACTCCTCGGCTGCGCCCAGCTCGGCGATCCGCTCGACCGACAGGGACACCGACTCGCCGCTCTCGTCCTCAGCATCCTCCGCCGGAGTGTCCGCCGCCTCTTCACCCTCGGCCCCGGTGAGGGCGGCGCGCATGGCCGTGGCGTGCTTGAGGTAGGCGGACCGCTCCGCCGCCGTGGCCTCGACGCTGCGGAGGATGGACATGGAGATCACACTGTCGCCCTCAGCCAGCCGGATGCCGCGAACGCCGGTGGAATCGCGTCCGGCGAAGACCCGGACATCGCCCACGCCAAAGCGGATGCAGCGTCCCAACGCCGTCGACAGCAGCAGATCATCACCCTCGCCGCAGAGGCTGACCCCGACGATCGCATCCCCTCCAGGGATGGCCTCGGCGTCCAGCTTCATGGCGATCTTGCCGTTGCGGTTGATTTGCAGGAAGTCCGACAGACGATTGCGTCGGACCTGCCCCGACCGGGTGGCGAAGATGATGTCGCGGCCCTCCCAGGCGGCCTCGTCCTCCGGCAAAACCAGGATCGAGGTCATTGTCTCCCCAGGCTCGATCGGGAAGAGATTGACGAAGGCCTTGCCCCGCGCCGTGGGCGCGCCCACCGGAAGGCGCCAGACCTTCATCTTATAGGCCTTGCCTCCGGAGGAGAAGAACAGCATGGGCGCGTGGGTCGAAGCCGAGATCACCTGAATGATGGCGTCCTCGTCCTTCATGGACATTCCGGCTCGCCCCTTCCCGCCACGGTGCTGGGTGCGATAGGTCGCCAGGGGCGTGCGCTTGACATAGCCGCTGTGGGTCACGGTGATGACCATGTCCTCACGCGGGATGAGGTCTTCGTCCTCCAGCTCGGCATCGCCCTCGACGATGGCGGTGCGGCGCGGGACCGCGAACGCGTCCCGCACCTCGACCAGCTCGGCGCGCACCACGGCCATGATCTTTTCGCGCGAGGCCAGAAGATCGAGCCATTCCTGGATGGCGCTCTTGAGCTCCCCGGCCTCCTCCATGATCTCTTCGCGGCCAAGGCCGGTCAGTCGGGACAGCGTCAGGGCCAAAATGGCCCGCGCCTGCTCCTCGGTGAGCCGCAAGGCATCCGGACCGATGAGGCGCGTGCGCGGGTCGGCGATGAGGGCGATCAGCGGCGACATGTCGCCCACCGGCCAATCGCGCTCCACCAGGCGCTCGCGGGCCTCCGCCGGATCCTTTGAGCCGCGAATGATCGCGATGACCTCGTCGATATTGGCCACAGCGATCGCCAGACCGACCAGGACGTGGGCCCGATCACGGGCCTTGGCGAGATCGAAGCGGATGCGCCGGACCACCACTTCCTCGCGGAAGGCGATGAAGGCGGTCAGCATATCCTTCAGGCCCAGTTGCTCGGGCCGCCCGCGATTGAGCGCCAGCGCATTGACCGGAAATGAGCTTTGCAGCTGGCTGAAACGATAGAGCTGGTTCAGCACCACCTCGGCGCTGGCGTCGCGCTTGAGCTCGACCACGACACGCATGCCGGCGCGATCGCTTTCATCGCGCAGATCCGCGACACCCTCGACGCGTTTCTCCCGCACCAGGTCGGCGATCCGCTCGATCATCGCCGCCTTGTTCACCTGGAAGGGAATGGCCGTGATGATGATGGCCTCGCGATCCTTGCGGATCTGCTCAATCGTCGCCACACCGCGGCAGATCACCGTGCCGCGCCCGGTTAGCAGCGCCTGACGCGCCCCCGAGCGCCCGATGATCTCGCCTCCCGTGGGGAAGTCTGGGCCTGGCACGATATCCAGCAAGGCTTCAACCGCCACGTCGGGATCATCGATCAGGGCCAGACAGGCGTCGACCACCTCCCCCAGATTGTGCGGCGGAATATTGGTCGCCATGCCCACGGCGATGCCATTGGCGCCGTTCACCAGAAGGTTCGGAATCCGCGCTGGAAGGACTGACGGCTCCCGCTCCTTGCCATCATAATTGTCGCGGAAATCGACCGTGTCCTTGTCGAGATCCGCCATCAAAGCCATGGCGGCCGGGGTGAGGCGGCATTCCGTGTAGCGCATCGCGGCGGGGGGATCGTTGTCCACCGAGCCGAAATTGCCCTGCCCATCGATCAGCAACAGCCCCATGGAGAAGGGCTGAGCCATGCGCACGAGGGTGTCGTAGATCGAGAGGTCGCCGTGCGGGTGATATTTCCCCATCACGTCCCCGACCACCCGGGCGGACTTCACATAGGCCCGGTCCGGCGTATGGCCCTGTTCGTTCATCGAAAACAGGATCCGCCTCTGGACGGGCTTGAGCCCATCGCGCAGGTCGGGAAGGGCCCGGCTCACAATCACGCTCATGGCGTAATCGAGATAGGACTTCTTGACTTCGTCCTCGATGGCGATCGGGCTCACCGACCCCGCGGGCAGGTCGGTCGGCGTCGGCTTATCGTCGCTCAAAGTCTCGGTTCGGCTCGTCTTGGAGGGAGGGAATCGGACCATACGCCCGCAGACGCGTGTCTAGCATCCGCGCTCGGCGGACGCCACCTTCACGGCAGACCTGGCCTCCACGCCGACAGGACACTCAGCCCGTGACTTCCTCTCGGCCCGGCGACGCTCTCAGAATGGGATCTCGTCATCCAGATCGGCGGTGAAGCTCTCACGCGGATTGCCGGCGCCCGCGCGCGGTCCCGGCGAATAGCCACCCATGTCAGACTCGATCGCCGCGCCGGCGCCGCCTTCGCCCCGGCCATCGAGCATGGTGAGCTCGCCGCGGAATTTCTGCAGCACCACCTCGGTCGCCTGGCGCTCCTGCCCGGAGGCGTCGGTGAACTTGCGCGTCTGAAGCGCGCCCTCCAGATAGACCTTGGAGCCCTTCCGCAGATAGGATTCGGCGACCTTCACCAGGTTGTCATTGAAGATCGAAACGCGGTGCCACTCGGTCCGCTCCTTGCGCTCGCCGCTGGCCCGATCGCGCCAGGTCTCCGAGGTCGCGACGCTGAAGCTGGCCACCCGGTCGCCGGAATTTATGTTCCGGATTTCCGGATCCCGCCCCAGATTGCCCACCAAAATCACCTTGTTCACGCTGCCGGCCATGGCGTGATCTCCCTGCTCGCCCGGCGACCCGATGCGCCGGAATCCAGGCCGAGAGACTAACACGTCGGAGGGCCATGACAAGCGGAAGTTCTTGATTTGTTCCACACCGTCCACAGGCAATCGCCCCCAAGTCCGGGATCTGGAACCGGGATCAGGAGCCGGGCATGGCTCCCGGCTTGGCCAGGCGGCCATCTCCGGTGTGCACGAGCAACAGATACTGAAAACCGTCGAGCGTCTGGGCTGTGTAGATGCCCTGGGGCCGGGCGAACAGAAACTGACCCTGATACGCGCCGACAACCCTATCGCGCATCATGCCCAGGCCCATGAAGCGCAGGCGCATCATGTCCAGCTGCGCGGCGCAATGCTCCAAGTCCGGCTGATTTTTGGCCAGGATGTTGAACCTGACATGGGTCTTGTCGGTCGCCTCCATGGCGTAACAGACCCCTGGGGTCACCGGGGCCTGAACGGCCTTCTGACAGGCGCTCAATGCGGCCAGACTCACGCCAGCCCCAACCAGACACGCCAGACGCTGAAGGGAGGTACGCATGCCCCCGAACCTATACCCCCGCGATAAGGGCGCAAGACGGTCGGAACCCGGCCGGCGTGAGATCAGGGCGATGACGCAATCGAACAGTCTCCGGCCTGGGTGGCGACGAAGCGGAAAGACCGGTCGTCCCCCATCATATCAACCTGCCCCGGGATGAGCCGCAGGGTATGGTTCCGCCAGCGCCCATAAGCGACCGCGCCCGGGGCCAGGCACTGTCCGCCGAACAGGGTCTGAATGCAGGCCCCCAGGCTCATCTCGACATCGCCGCGAGCCCACCCGCCCTCGCCGTAGCGCCAGCAGCCTCCGACAATCGGGTTCGCGGCCTCATTCGCATCGCCTCTGGAGGCCTCCGAGACGCCTTGCGCCAGCCCCCCCCCGGAAGACCCCGCCCCGCTCGCGCCCGAGTCTGAAGTTGGCGCATCCCCACGAGGCGGAAGCGGCGTCAGGGCGGCGGTCAGACCATTTGAGGCGCCCAACTGCCCGCCAGCGTCGAGGCCGAGATCAAGGGCGCCGTTGGACACCCCATTGCGGCGCGCGCAATCGCCGAGCGGCATTTCACCCACCGGCTGGCCATCGACAAAGCACTTCAGTGGGTGATTGGAGTCGAGCGTGAAGTCCGAGGCGAGGCCCGTCACAACCGTCAGACCGGCGCCGGCTGGAGGCGGGGCCAAGGTTTTTCGCATCAGCTCAGGCAGGGTCGAGATCGCGACCCAGACAAGCAGGGCGGCGACGAGCCCGAGGCCAAGAAGTCCGCGCCAGCGCCGCCTCGCCCAGGCCGACCAGCGCCCTGGAGCGACGCCTTCAGGCCGGGGCATGGAACGGCCGGTTCGACACGAAACGGACTATTTGAAACGGTAGGTGATCCGACCCTTGGTCAGGTCGTAGGGCGTCATCTCCACCAGGACCTTGTCGCCGGCGAGGACGCGGATGCGGTTTTTGCGCATCTTGCCTGCGGTGTGGGCGATGATCTCGTGATCATTTTCTAGCGTGACCCGGAAGGTCGCGTTGGGCAGCAGTTCGCTGACCGTGCCCGGCAACTCCAGAAGTTCTTCTTTCGCCATGCGACTCCTCTAGCGACGACCCTGCACCAAAAATCCCCCCGGAAGCGGTTTTGTTCCGAGGGGCGTCGCCTTAACACTGATCATATCCTGCCGCACGTCCCAGGTCGATGGGCGCGTCCACGCGGCGGGACAAGAGGGTCATGAGATGGACGGAAAACAGAATCGGGGGTTTTGGAGCCGTCCTCGGCTGCGCCTCGCAGCCGGCCTCCTGACGCTGAACGCGATCGCCGGATCCGGCCGGGCGCAGACTCCCCCGCCCTCGCCTGGGGCAGTCGCCACCACAGGCCTGGCCTGCACGCAGAAGCTGGGCGCCCCGGCCCTGGCGCTTTGGACGACGCTGGGCGCCGGCGACGGGAGACTGGGATGCCCCACGGGCCCGGAGACCCCGGCCGCCGCGTCGTCCCATGGCGTGACCAGCCTCGAGGTCCCCTTCGGAGACGCCGGCGCCATATTCACCCACACCAGCGGACCTCTAGCGGGCGAGGCCTTCGCCATCGCTTTCTGCTTTCCGCTCTATTTTCAATATGGCGGCCCTGCGGGCTGGCTGGGCTTGCCGGTGACGAACCCGGAGGAGACGCCGGACGGCGAGACCCAGGTCTTCGAAGGCGGCGTCATGCGCCACGGCCGCGCCTTGGACAGCTGCGAGGCGGAACGAGGGGACTGAGCCGCGTCTACCCCCCAAAGGTGCGAATGGGCCCAAACGTTTCGCGGATACGCCTTTCGAGCTGATCGCGGACGTCGCGGTAGGCGGCGAGCATGGTCTCGCGGGAGCCGACAGCGAGCGTCGGGTCGAGAGTCGGCCAGTAGGCGAGTTCGATCGCCCTTCCGCGCGCCAGCTCCACGGCGCGATGTTGCGATTGAGGCGTGAGCGAGACCACGAGATCGAAGGACTGATCGTCCAGCTCCTCGAAACTCTTGGGCGCGTGTCGCGACAGATCGAGGCCAATCTCGTCCATGACAGCGATCATGAAGGGATCGGCGGATCCCGCCTCTGCGTCGGCTCGCAGGCCCACACTGTCGACGAACAGGCGGTCGCCATAGAGCCGCCGCGTCAATCCCGCCGCCATGGGCGAACGGATGCGGTTCTGGTCGCAGGCGAAGAGGACGGCGCCGGGGAGAATGATCGTCGCCCTCGCTCAGCCCCGCCAATGCAGGGCGCAGATGAGTGTGAACAGGCGCCTTGCCGTATCGAGATCGACCTCGATCTTGCCCTGCAGGCGGCTCTGCAGCAGCGCCGATCCCTCGTTGTGAAGCCCCCGCCGCCCCATATCGAGGGCCTCGATTCGCGAAGGCGCGGCGTTGCGAATGGCGTCGTAATAGCTGTCGCAGATCATCCGATAGTCGCGCATCACGGTGCGAAGGGGGCTGAGCGACAGCAGATGCCGCCGCTGAAACTCCCTCCCGGATATATCCAGGGCGAGCCGGCCCTCGATGAGGGAGATTGTCAGGGTGTAGGGCCCCGCCGATCCGTCCGCCGGCGCCTCGGCGGGCGCGAAATGGTTTTCCTCCAAGAGGTCGAATATGGCGATCTGGCGTTCCTGCTCCTGGTCGCGCGACACCGCGGCCAGGGACTCTTCGTCCAGCCGAACAGTATGCAGGCGATGCGGATCGCGGGCCATGCGATCAGTCTTTTAGCGACCGAAGGGGGCGACGCGAAGGGCTCGATCAGGTGGCGCTGACGCGCAGACGCATGGACAGCGCATGGGCGCTCAATCCCTCCGCCTCCGCCAAGGTCAGTCCGGCGGGCGCCAGCCGGGCAAAGGCATCGGCCGAACAGGCGAGGGTCGAGGTGCGCTTCATGAAGTCCGTCGTCGACAGACCGGAGGAAAACCGCGCGGCGCCGCTGGTCGGAAGCACATGGTTCGATCCGCCCACATAGTCGCCGATCGCCTCAGGGGTGTGGCGTCCCAGAAAGATGGCGCCGGCGTGCCTGACCTGGCCGGCGAGGCGCCGAGGCTCGCTCACGGCGAACTCCACATGTTCGGGCGCGATCAGGTCCACCAGCGCCGGCGCGCGCTCAAGAGGCGCCACGATCACCGCGCCGTGGGCGCGCCACGAGGCCTCCGCGTCCCGGGCCGTGGACAGGCCGGCCAGTTGTTCTTGTAGCGCCGAGACGACGGCGTCGGCGAAGTCGCGATCGCTGGTGATCAGGATCGACTGGGCGTCCGGGTCATGCTCGGCCTGGGCCAGGAGATCGGCGGCGATCCAGGCCGGATCATTGTCCGCGTCGGCGACCACCACCACCTCCGAGGGCCCGGCCAGGGAGTCGATTCCCACCTGGCCATAGACCCTTCGCTTGGCTTCGGTGACGAAGGCGTTGCCGGGACCCACGATCTTGTCCACCCGCGCGATCGGTCCAGCGCCATAGGCCAATGCGGCGACCGCCTGTGCGCCCCCCAGTCTCCAGATCTCCCGGATTCCCGCCGCCCGCGCCGCTGCGAGAACCGCCGGCCTGACCCCACCCGGCGGCGTGACCATGGCGATACGCTCGACCCCGGCGATCCGCGCCGGCACGGCGTTCATGAGCACGGTCGAGGGATAGGCGGCGCGTCCGCCCGGGACATAGACCCCCACTGCGTCGAGCGGGGTCCACCGCCAGCCCAGCTCCACTCCCGCCGCGTCGGTGAAGGCCCCGTCGGCCGGTTTCAGCCTTTCGTGATAGGCGCCGATGCGCTGAGCGGCGAAGGCGATGGCCTCCAGAATCTCCTTGGGGCAGGCGGCGACGCCGGCGTCGATCTCCTCCTCTCCGACCTGGAGTTTCGCCGCCTCCATACCTGGGTCGTCGAAACGCCGCGCATAGCGCAGAACGGCATCAATGCCCTCGGTCCGAACCCCCTCGACGACCTCCGCGACAGCGCGCTCCACATCGGCGCGAGACCCACGCGGTTCGGCGAGGAAAGCCTGGAGTCGGGACGCGAAGTCGCTGGCGGAGGCGTCGAAGCGGCGCATGGCCGCCTAGAGCCGCGCCTTGAGCATAAGTTCAAGCAGAAAATCAGACCTCCGCCACATCGTCAGGGCTTCCGTCATGGGCGGGGCGGCGCGCCGGCCCCCAGGGCTGCGAGACATCGGCCAGGGCCGCATCCACACATTCGACCTCAAGCTCCAGATCGCCGCCGTCGGCGAAGGTCAGGATCACGGCGCCGGCGGGGGCGGCCTTGGGAGTGAAGGCGATGGCGAGGAGCTGCACCACCGCATCGGGGGCCGACTGGCGAAGATTGCGGGAGCGCACCGACCGTACGCAACCGAACTGAATTGCGGTCCGGACCCGGGCCTCCGGAGCTTCTGCGCACTCCCACCTCAGGCGATTGAAGACGATGGTCAGCCGTCCGGCCTCGCGCTCCCATCGGATATCCCCGATCCGGGTCAGCGCATCCTGAAGGGCCGCGGAGATCACCTCGAGATCGTCCTGGTCCAGGGCCAGAAGGCGCAGGGGAGCTGTGGCCGATGCCGTCACCGCGTCCGCCGCCTCAGTCCTTCAGCCTGCGCACCTTGGCGCCGCAGGCGGATAGCTTCTCCTCCAGACGCTCGAATCCGCGATCAAGATGGTAGACGCGATCGACCACCGTCTCGCCCCGGGCGGCCAGGCCGGCGATCACCAGCCCCACCGAGGCGCGCAAGTCCGTGGCCATGACCGGAGCGCCTTCCAGCCGCTCGACCCCGCGAACCCGCGCCTCGCGGCCCGAGACGGAGATGTCTGCGCCCATCCGCCGCAATTCCGGCGCGTGCATGAAGCGGTTCTCGAACACCGTCTCCCGAACCACGCTCTCCCCCTCCGCGAGCGACATCAGGGCCATGAACTGCGCCTGAAGGTCGGTGGGAAAGCCGGGAAAGGGACTTGTCTCGATATCCACCGCGGCAAGGCGGGCGCCGTTGCGGCGGATGATCAGGCCGTCATTCAGACGCTCGACCCCAACGCCGGCCTCCTCCAACTTGGCGAGCAGCGCCTCCATATCGCCCGCACGGGCGCCGGTCAGGCGGACCTCGCCGCCGGCCATCGCCGCGGCCATCGCGTAGGTGCCCGCCTCGATCCGGTCCGGGGCGACCGCATATTCGGCACCGGCGAGGCGGGACACGCCCCTGATGGTCATGTGCTCCGTTCCCGCCCCCTCGATCTGCGCGCCCATGGCGGCCAGACAGGCGGCAAGATCGACGATCTCCGGTTCGCACGCGGCGCCCGTGATGTCCGTCACGCCCTCGGCCAGGACGGCCGCCAGCATCGCGTGCTCGGTGGCGCCCACCGAACTGATGGGAAACGCGATCCGCGCGCCTTTGAGGCCGCGGGGCGCCTGGGCGTAGATATAGCCCTCATGGAGGTCGATATGGGCCCCCAGGGCGCGCAGGGCCGCCAGATGCAGATCCACCGGACGGGCGCCGATCTCGCAACCTCCGGGCAGGCTGACCTTGGCGTGGCCGGTGCGCGCCAGCAGGGGCCCCAGCACATTGAAGGAGGCGCGCATCTGGCGCACCAGTTCATAAGGCGCGAAGGCGCTGACGATTTCGCGCGTCTGGAGCAGGGTCTCCGGACCGCTAGGCCCCTCTCGCTCCTCCACCTCGGCGCCCAGACGGCGCAGCAGGGCGCCGAGAAATCGCGTATCGGCAAGTCGTGGCATCTGGGTCAGGCGTAGGGGCTCGTCGGTGAGAAGACTCGCCACCATGAGCTTGATGGCGGAGTTCTTTGCCCCGCTTATGGCGATGTCGCCGTGAAGCGGCGCTCCCCCCGTGATGGCGATTCTGTCCATCCCACCCCTTACCGCACCCCGCCTGCGGCGGGTCTAAAAACCAGATATCCATAAGCGGGAACCCGGCGACCGCCGATCAGTTCCCGTCCGCGCCCGACGTCTCAGAGACGCCTGATCTTGCGGGCGCGGCCTTGCGCCGCCTCAGATTGGCCCTCAGAGCCGCCGCCAGACGCGCCTGCCGCTCCTCCGCCGCCCCGGCGCGCGGCGCTTTGCGATCAGGTGTGCGTTTCTCTTGGGTCACAAGGTGTGAGGTGGTCTCAGCCC
The DNA here is from genome assembly GCA_021808285.1 of Pseudomonadota bacterium. GTDB lineage: Bacteria > Pseudomonadota > Alphaproteobacteria > Caulobacterales > Caulobacteraceae > Acaudatibacter. The sequence goes on from JAKBBV010000012.1 coordinate 43,998, forward strand.
GCGACCACGTCAAGCGGGATTTCGCTTCCCACGGCCACACAGTTTCGCTAATCACCCGCCCTTCCCCGACGGGCGCGCCGCCGTAGCTCAGTGGTAGAGCGCATCCTTGGTAAGGCTGAGGTCGGCAGTTCAATCCTGCCCGGCGGCGCCAGTCGGTTTTCCCCGCCCGTATTTCAGGCGGAGAGAGATCGGAGCTCCCACGCTCCGCGCGGGCAGGGCGGCGGGTCCGCCGATGGTCATGACTGGCCCGGGATGCGCCAGACGTGGGCCAGAGCGCCGCGACAGGGCTGGACCCATCAACGAGACGTCAGGGATGTGTGTCCCTTCATGGAGCGCGACGGGAGCCTGCGGTCGCGGACCGGGGTTCGCGGATGCGATCACGCTCGCCAGCAAGAGGATCAGCCTCATCGCCGCCGTCCAAACCGGAACCCGCGCCTGGGCCGCGGGGCCTCCTCGCCAGTGAAGAAAATAACGAAAGCGGGCGCCACAGCCAGGAGCATGATCGGCGCGGAGAGCATGCCGCCGACCACCACCGTCGCCAACGGACGTTGAACCTGACTGCCGATGCCGTGCGACAGGGCGGCGGGCAGCAGGCCGATACAGGCGGATAGCGCGGTCATCAGCATGGGCCGCATGCGTTGTTCCGCCGCCTGATACATCGCCTCCAGCGGCCTCTCGCCGCGGCTCCTGATGTGGTTGAAATAGGTCATTAGCAAGATGCCGTTCATGGCCGAGACCCCGAACAGGGAGATGAATCCGACGTCGGCCGACACGCTTATCGGCAAGCGGGCGAGACAAAGGGCGATGATGCCTCCGCCCACGGCGAAGGGGATGCCAACCACCGCCATGAGCGCATCCTTGAGCGAGTTGAACATGCCGTAGAGCAGAAGAAAAATGAGCAGCAGACTGAGCGGCGCGACCACGGCGAGGCGTCTTTCGGCCAGTTTCAGGTCCTCAAACTCACCGGCCCAAACAAGACGGTAGCCGTTGGGGAGTTGGACATTGCGGGCGATGCGCGCCTGCGCCTCCGCCACGGCGCCGCCAAGGTCACGTCCACGCACCGAGAACTTCACCGGCACATAGCGCTTGGTGGCCTCATGATAAATGTAAGCGGCTCCGGTATCCTCGCTGATCGTCGCCAGCTCGCTGAGAGGGATATAGGCCACCGCGCCGGTGGCTGTGGCGTAACCCACCTTCAGGTTTCGAATCTCCTCGACCGAGCGGCGCTGGTCGGGCTGGGCGCGCACCACCAGATTGAACTGCCGGTCGCCTTCCAGGACCGTGGTCGCCGGGGCGCCACCCAGGGCCGCCTGGATCACGGTATTGATGTCGCCGGTGTTGAGGCCATAGCGCGCGGCCTTCTCACGATCGATGCGGATGTCGAGATTGGGCTGACCCATGACATGGAAGATGCCGAGATCGGCGATCCCCCTGACCTGCGCCATCTGGTCATAGACCTGGGATGCGAGCCGTTCATCCTCCACCAGGTTAGGACCGACGATCTTGACCGAATTGGCGCCCTTCACGCCCGACAGGGCCTCTTCAACATTGTCCTGAATGTACTGGGAGAAGTTGAAGTTCACACCCGGCAGCTCGCGCTGGAAGGTGTGCAGGACCTCGTTGGTGAGCTTGTCCTTGGTGACCCCTGCCGGCCACTGGCTCATGGGCTTGAGCGGTACGAACAGCTCGATATTTGAGAACGGTGAGGCGTCGGTGCCATTGTCCGGACGCCCGTGCTGCGAGACCACGGTCTGGACCTCCGGATAGCGCAACAGGATCTCGCGGATCTTGCGCGTGGCCTCTGTGCCGTCGTCCAGGGTCATGGTCGGCGGCAGTGAGGCCCGAATCCAGAAATTGCCCTCCTCCAGGGCGGGCAGGAATTCGCTGCCCAGCCGCGTGGCGAGAAGCCCGGTTCCCACCAGGAAGGCGAGGCCGAGCGCCACCACCTGGCGCCGATGATCGAGCGACCAGCGCAGGACCGGCGAATAGAGGCGCCGGACGGCCCGTACGATGACCGTCTCGACCTCCTCCACCTTGCGCGGCAGAAGCAGGGAGGCCGCCACAGGCGTCACCGTGAAGGTGGCTATCAGGGCGCCGGCCAGGGCGAAGGCATAGGTCCGCGCCATGGGCCCGAAGATCTGCCCTTCGACGCCCTGCATGGTGAAAAGCGGGATGAAGGCCGAGACAGTGATAAGGCTGGAGAACAGGACCGCGTTGTCCACCTGCATGGCGCTAAGGAGGATCAGGCGCAGACGGTTGGTCCAGACCGCGCGGCCCGCGCCGCGATAATTGACGGTGGGATCGGTGCCGAAATCGCCCTGCGCCAACCGCTCAAGCAGGACGAGCTGCTCGGGCCTGGGCTGCTGGGAGTTGCGGAAGATGTTCTCCACCAGGATCACGGCCGAATCCACGATGATCCCGAAATCCACAGCGCCGAGGGAGAGCAGGTTCGCGTCCTGGCCCAAGACCACCAGGATGATGATGCTGAACAGGAGCGCGAAGGGGATGTTGATCCCGACGATGATCGCGCTGCGCAGATCGCCCAGAAAGGCCCATTGGATCAGAAACACCAGAAGGCAGCCGAAGATCAGGTTCTCCAGCACCGTGTGGGTGGTGACGCTGACGAGCTGCGCGCGATCATAATAGGGCTTGATCCGAACCCCGGGCGGCAGACTGCCGTCGTGATTCATTTGCGCCGCCATGGCCTTGATCTTCGGCAGGACATCGTGGGTGTGATAGTTGCGCCCGATCACCACGATCGCGGCGACGATGTCGTCGTCATGATCGCGGCCAGCGATGCCCAGGCGGGGCATGTAGCCGACGGAGACCTGGGCGATATCCTTGATCCTGACCGGGATGCCGTTCTGCTGCGCCAGGACGATATTCTCGATATCGCCGACCCTGTCGCCCTGGGTCAGGTCATCCGCGCCGCCATCGTCGATCAGGCCAATTCCGCGGATATTGACCGATTGCTGGCCGATGGCGATCTCCCGTCCCCCTACATTCACATTGGCGTTTCCGAGCGCCGTGATGACCTGGGGAAGGGTGAGGCCGTAGCCTTGCAGCTTCTTGAGATCGACGGACACGTCGAACTCCTTGGTCGTCCCGCCCCAGCTATTGACCTGAACCACGCCCGGAATGGTGCTAAGGCGCCGTAGGACGATCCAATCCTGAACCGTACGGAGATTGGTGAGGCCGAAGTGCGGCGGCCCGGTGAGCTGGTAACGATAGACCTCACCCACCTCGCTCGACTGATTGATCTGGGGAATCTGGCCGCCGGGCAGAGTCACGCCCTGCTGCAGAGCCAGGGCGGCCTGCGTCGCTGCGAAATTATAGTCCACGCCGTACTTGAAGGTGACGCGCACGAAGCTGAGACCATAGAACGAGGTCGATCGGATATTGGCGATGCCGGGGGTGGAATAGAGAGCCACCTCCATGGGGATGGTGTAGTAGCGCTCCATCTCCTCAGCCGAGAGACCGCCCTGCTGGGCCGTGATCTCCAGAATGACCGGCGCCGGGTTGGGATAGGCCTCGATATTGAGCCGGGTGAAGGCGATCAGCCCACCCCCGACCAGAACCAGGAAGCCGAGCACGACGATCGCGCGCCGCGTCAGGGCGAAGGCGAGAACGGTCTTCAGCATGGACACGCCGTTCGCAGCGGCCGGCCCGCGTCTGACGCTCTCGCCTCAGTCGTCATCAGGCGTCGCATTCAGCATGTTGTCGAGAAAGACCGCACCCTTGGTCACGGCCAGTTCCCCGGGCTGCAGACCCGTGAGAATCTGATCGTAACCATCTACGCTCAGCCCTACCGTGATCCGACGCTGGACGAAGTGACGCCGATCTCGGGTCACCCAGGCCGTGAGTGTCCCATCGCCCTCGCGCACCACGCCGTCCTGAGGTAGGGCGAGGCCCGGCGACGGCGGTCCGGTGGTGATCCGGAACGAGGCCAGCATTCCAGGCTTGAGACGGCCTGAGGGGTCGCGAATCTCCGATCGGAGCTCGACCGTGTGGAGGTTCGGATCGACATTCGCGGCGATGGTCTGAATCCTGCCGGGAAATGTCACTCCGGGGACCGCATCGACCTTGACGCTCACCGCCTCGCCAATTCTGAAGTCTTGCGCTTCAGTCTCCGGCGCCTCCGCCAGCATCCAGAGTCTGGAGACATCGCTCACCGTGACAGGCGCCGGGCTGCCCCCGGGCTGGACGAGCATGCCGAGCGCCGCGGCGCGCGTCGAGATCACGCCATCGGCTGGGCTACGGATGATCAGGGCGGGATCGACCTTGCGGCTGTGCACGATGGCGTCCACCTCCGCCTCGGACTTGCCGAACACCTTCACCGCCTGACGCGCCGCCGCATAGGCGCCCTCGGCCGTGATCTGGTCTGAAACGGCCTGATCAAGAGCGGCCTGAGACGCACCGCGGTCAGCGGCCAGATCGCGCGTGCGCTTGAGCGCCCGGCCGGTGAGATCCCGCACCCCCGCCGCCGCGATCAGGGTGGATTCCGCCTGGACCAGGTCGGGGCTCTCAAGGGTGAAAAGGGGCTGGCCCCTGCGCACATGATCGCCCAGCTGGACGAAGATGGCCAGGATCCTCCCTTGATAGGGCGTGGAGACGGGCGTGGTGTTATCCTGGTCGAAACCGATCGTCCCCACGGCATCCTGGCGTTGCGCGAAGTCGAGGCTGCGCACCGCCTCGATCTGGATCAGATCGAGCTGCTTGGCGTTCAGTTCGACCGACGCCGGCATCGGACCCGGGGTCGCAGACGCGGCGGTCTTCGCGCCACAGCCCGCCAGGGCGCCGAGGGCGAGAGTCAGCGCCAGGGGCCTCGGGATCTGGCTCAGGCGGCGGCCGAACGGGATCTCGTCTCGCTGGGACTGCATATCCCCCTCGCACGCCCGGTCTGGGCCCTTCATCGCTTGACGCAGGTCTCTCAAGACTCGCGCAAATGCAATCTGCATCGCGCGCGCGACAGCCATGCGAACGAAGAAACAGACGCAATTTTTACACCCCCTTCCTTCATGCCCCTTCGGAGCGCGGCTAGACTAGCCAAACTGAGGGCGTGTGCGGATGGCCGCCTTGCGAGGCGGGCCCCGATAGCTTTGATCCTGGGACAACGCGATGAGCCGGTCTGGACAACACGTCGCTGTGACCTTGGGCCTGGGGGCCCTTGGCTTGAGCGCCTGCGCCATGGGACCCCGCTTCCGTCATCCGGAACCTGGCGCGACCCTTGGCTATGGCGAAGCCGCGCAGACCTCGATCCCGGCGGACCCGGGCGCGGCGGGAGGCGAACAGCGGCTCAAGGCCGGGGCCGTGGTCGAGGCGCGCTGGTGGACCCTGTTCGGCTCGCCGGAGCTGGACAGGCTGGTCGATCAGGCGCTGAAGAACAGTTCCGATCTGGCCGCCGCCGAGGCGGCGCTGCGGGCGGCGCATCAGAACACCCTGGCCCAGAGCGGCGCGCTCTTGCCGACCGTCGACGCCGGGGCGAGCACCAGCCGCAACAAGAGCTCGACCTATCTCTCGCCGGTCCTGGGGGTCTCGCAATACTATTACTCTCTCCAGACGGCTCAGGTGAGCGTGAGTTACGCCGCGGATGTGTTCGGCGGCGTTCGCCGACAGATCGAGGCCGCGCGCGCATCCGAGGACCAGCAGCGCTATCAGTTCGAGGCGGTGCGTCAGACCTTGATCGCGAACCTCGTGGCGGCGGCTCTCAACGAGGCGGCGCTGCGGGCTGAGATTGCGGCACAGATCCAGGTCGTGGCGGAAAATCAGCGCATTCTGGCGGTGATCCGCGACCAGGCCGCCAAGGGCCAGGTCGCCCAGCAGGCCATCGCCGTCCAGGAGGGGGCCCTCGCTCAGGCCCAGGCCGCCCTCCCCCCGCTGCAGAGGGCTCGGGCCCAGGCCCGCGATCTTATCGCCTATCTCGTGGGCGTCAGCCCGGGCGAGGCGTCCCCGCCTAACATTGATCTGGCGACGCTTACCCTGCCCCACACTCTGCCGCTCAGCCTTCCGGCCGCCCTCGTGCGCCAGCGCCCGGACATTCTCCAGGCCGAAGCGAATCTGCATGCGGCGAGCGCGCAAGTCGGGGTGGCCATCGCCGCGCGCCTTCCCGCCTTCACCCTCACCGCCCTGGCCGGAGGGGCCTCGAGCGCCTGGTCCAATCTGCTCTCGAGCAGCGATTCAGAATGGTCGCTCGGCGCCGGCGTCGTCCAGCCGATCTTCGAGGGCGGCCTGCTCTATCGCCGCCAGAAGGCGGCGGAGGCGCAGCTCGATCAGGCCAAGTCGCAATATCGCTCAGCGGTGCTGGCCGCCCTGCAGAATGTGGCCGACACTCTGACCGCCCTGCGCACCGACGCCTCCGGCCTCGACGCCGCGGCCTCAGGGGAGCGCGCGGCCACGGATAATCTGGAGATCACGCGGCGCCAGCTCGATCGGGGACAGGTGACCGATATCGAACTTCTGACCGCGGAGCAGGCCGAACTCCAGGCGCGCCAGAGCCTCATCCAGGCTGAGAGCGCACGATTCACCGATACGGCCGCCCTGTTCGAGGCCCTCGGCGGCGGATGGTGGTCGGACGCCGAGAGCTGAACGCGGCGGCGCGGGACCCAGACGTGCGATGGGCGCCTGGCCGGCCGCGCCTCCTCAGAAGTGGACGATCAGGTCGCCGGCGGCCACCACCTGCGTCTTCTTGTCCGGCGGAACGCCCATATCGCCGTTGCCGTTGAAGGCGGGAGCGTTGGCCGAATGGTACCAGGAGATCTCCGGCCTCATCTCGATCTGCGGCGAGACCCAGTGCTGCCAGCCGAGCGCGGCCTCGTAATAGGTGGTGGCGACGCCCGTCCTCTGGCCGACGATGTCGTCGAAGACCTCGCCTCGCAGGCTGAAGTTGTCGAGCGCTTCGGGGCTGTAGTTCAGGTAGAAAAGCGCCGTCTGCTCTGGTGCGTTGCAGGTGAGAGCGCCTGCATTGCGGCAATAGGCCCCTGCTGGCGCGTTGAAGGGCAGGAATTGCGGCGAGAACGGCTCGCCCCCGCCAGCGATGATGGCCTGGCTGGCGGGATTGTTGAGGTTCGGGACTCCGTTCTCCTGAATGTGCCAAGTTTCGAACGCGACATGCCAATGATCATCGAACCGATGATAATAGGTCATGCCTAGCCACTGCAGGTTGTTGTAGCCATACTGTCCGTGATTGATGGCGTCGGCACAGAAATAGACATTATCGCTGGCGCTATTGGACTGCATGCGAAGACAGGCTGTGACTGATGGAACGGCGCCGGGATCCTTGAGCAGGGTTTTGCCGGGATAGAGCGGGTCCGGGTTGCCCGCCAGGACATAGAGATTGGGAAGACGGGCCCCGGCGTTCCACAGGGCGGTGTCGCTGCCGACGCTGACCCCCAACTGCACGAAGACGTTGCGGGTGACCGCGAGCGTGCCCTGAACACCCGTATTCGTATAGTTGTCGAACGTATAGGTTAGCGAGTGGCTATACATGTAGTTGTTCGGCGCGAGCTGCGCCTCTATGTCTGGGAGTGCGATATATCTTCCAAACCTGATGATGAGGCCCTTAAGAATATTTGGGACATAGACCTCCCCGTAGACCATGGGGAAATCATAGCCGTAGGCCTTGTTATATTTGAGCAGCTGATAACTCGCGATCCCATAGGCCGTCGTATAACGATAGTCGGTCCCGTAAAGGGCAGAGATGCGGAACCCCCAGTCCACATGGTCGGTCTGCACCGTGTCGGGGGTGCGCTCCACGTACAGGACCGCCTGATCCATCTGCAGCCGGTTGGGATTGTAGTCGTAGGCCGCAGGCGAGTTTCCGCCGCGCACGCTGCTGGAGCTCAGATTGCCGCCGAAATCAAACCAGCCATAGGCCTGGATGTGAGCGTCGCTCATGGCCTTGCCGAGTCCCGTGTCGGCGATGGCTGCCATCAGGGGGCTGTCGACCGAACTCGCGCGGTTGACCCCGATGTCCGTCGTCCCGCCGTAGGGCCACTCCGTGAACGGCATGGGCGGGGAGGTTGCCGGCTGGGAGGGCCATGGCGAGCGGCGGGACGCAGGCGCGTTCGGATCGGAGGGCGGCCCCGCCTTGCCGATCTCCCAGGCCTGGTAGGCGAAGAAGCGTTGGATCGGATTGGCGCCCAGGTCCGGAGCGGCGGGCGCCGGGGCGGCGACAGGCGGCGGGCTCTGGCGGGCGACGGACGCGACCTCCGAATGTGCGTCGTCAGCGAACGCCCCACCAGCGAGGACGGCCACACTCATGACCCACGCCCCGAACCCGACTGTCCGCCGCACCGGGGCGGCGGCGCGCCAAGTCGGACCGAAGAGAGTCAATGACCGGCGCAACATATCGAAGCCCCAAAACCTGCGAGAAAGATCGCCGTCTGACCGGACCGGGACTGAATCCCAGCCGTTCGGCCAACGTCCGCGTCCCGAGGGCGGAATTAGGATGGGTGCGCCTAAAGGCGCCATATCTAAGCTGCGGTTCGGCCGAAGGGCATGACGCCCCGGTCTCTCCCCGTCGCGCGAGCCAGGAGGGCGGGTTATGGCAGGAGGGTCTCGAGCGCCTCGGCCAGGCGCGTAAAGCCTTCGCGGGTCATGGCCGGGTCGCCGGCCAATCCCAGCCGCATGTGCGCCTCCGCGTCGAAGAAACGTCCTGGCGCGACCACCGTCTCGTATCTCTCGACCAGGGCGGCGGCAAAGGCGTTCATATCGCCCCGGCGCAACCTCGGAAACACCGTCGTGCCATGAGGGAAGCGGACCTGCTCCAGGGCGGGGTGGCCGCCGAGGATCTCGGCATAGGCCTCGCGGTTGGTTTTGATCAAAGCGTCCGCGCGGGCCCTCAGAACGGCCAGGCGATCGAAGGCCGCCGACGCCAGTTGCTCGGCCAGGAATACGTGCCGCGCCCCAAAGAGGTCGTTCATCCGCCGCGCCCGCTCAGCGACGTCCGCCGGAGCCAGGATCCAGCCGCACCGAAGACCCGAGAGGCCGTAGATTTTGGTCAGGCCGCTGGTGACGATGACGCGCCCCTGGGGTGAGAAGGCGGTCGGTCCGGCGCCGTCCGGGAAGGCCAGCTCCAGATAGATCTCGTCGATCAGGATCCAGGCGCCTGTATCTTCCGCTGCCTCCGCCAAGGCGGCGAGGTCCTCCGCAGCGGCCAGGGCCCCCGTTGGATTGTGCAGATTTGTCAGGACCACGAGGCGCACGCCCGACCTGATGCCCTCGACGATCGCCTCCACATTCAGGCGCCAGCCATCCTCCAGACGTCGGGGAGCGAAGCCGAGCTTGGCGTTGAGGCCACCCAAGGCGGCGGGCAGAAGCTCATAGACGGGGGTCTCCACGAGCACGCTGTCGCCCGGCTCGAGCACGCTCGCCATGGCCAGGTGATTGGCGAAGGAACAGCCGCCCCCCGGGGTCACGACGCAGGCCTCGGGAACGCCAAAGCGACCCGCGATCTTCTCGATCAACGGCGGGTAGCCGTAAACATTGGGTCCCTGCAGATCGAGCGCGGCCAGATCGGCGCAGATGTCGTCCAGGGTACAGTCCGGAACGCCGCTGGTGGCGAGGTTGTAACGCGCCCCGGTCTCGAGCTTGGCGTAGCGCATATAATCCGAATACCGGACGCGCGGGGCGATCATGGAGGGGCTCCTGCAAAGGGACCGGGTTGGCGACGAACGGCATGTCGCCAATAGAGAAACGGGGGGACGCCCGCCAGGAGCAGGCCGTAGCCGATCAGGCTGTTGACCGGAAAGGCCCAGAACGTGCTGGCCACAACCAGCGCGCAGGCCAGGATGAAAAGACCGGTGGTGAGCGGATGAAGCGGGATGCGAAAGCCGCCTGGCGCGGTTGAAGCCCCCATGCGCGCGCGCCGACGAAAGACGAAAATGGTCGATGCGCTCAGGCCGAAGAACAGAAAGTTCATGGCGGTCACATAGCCGAGAATCTGCTCATAGGTGCCGCTCAGCGCCAGCAGCGCCGTCCAGGCCGCCTGGATCAGAATCGCCGCCGCAGGCGCCCCGCTCGATCTCGTCAGAGCCGCCACCTGGCGGAAGAACAGCCCGTCCGCGGCCATGGCGAAATAGACCCGCGGCGCGGTCAGCATGGACTGGCTGAGATAGCCGAGGGCCGAGAGGCCCACGGCGATGGCGGCGAGGCGATCGCCAAGGCCCGGTAGCGCGCGGCTGAGAATGTCGGACGCGGGAGTGAGGGTATGGGCCAGGGCGTCGACGCCCAGCGCCTTGAGGCAAGCCAGGGTGACCGCCAGGTAGAGGCCGATGACGACCAGAACCCCGACCACCAGCGCCCGGGCCAGGGTCTGACGGGCGCCCTTCATCTCACCGGCCACAAAGCTCGCCGTCTGCCAGCCGCCATAGCTGAAGACCACGGGGATCATGGCCGCGCCGAACCCCTTGAGGCCGCCGAACCGGGCGGGAGGCAGGGCGACCATCGCCGGAGGGTGGGCGGGCAGCGCGAACCCGACCACGACCATGGCCAGAATCATCGCCACCTTGATCGCACCCAGCACCGTCTGGACGCCGTTTCCCGAGGCCACGCCGAGCAGATTGATCCCGGCCAGCGCCGCCAGGGTGAGAACCACGATCAGGGGCTCGGAAACGCCGCCGCCCAGGATGAGATCGAGATTGCGGGCGAAGACGATCGCCACCGCGGCCATGCCGCCGGTCTGGACCACAAGCAGCAGGGTCCAGCCATAGAGAAAGGCCGGAAGCGGTCCGTAGGCGGCGCGGAGATAGGCGTAGTCGCCTCCCGTTTCCGGCAGGCGGGCGGCCAATTCCGCATAGACAAAGGCGCCCAGCAGGGCGACCGCGCCGCCGAGCGTCCAGGCCAGGGTCACGAGCGTCGGATCATGCAGGCTGCGCGTGACCACCGCCGGGTTGACGAATACGCCGACGCCGACGATGCCGCCGACCACGAGCATGACCGCACTCGGAAAGCCGATGGCGACCCTCAGCCCCCGCGCGTCAGTCTCCCCCCCGGCTGTCATGCCCACGGCTATGAACGGCCCCGCGGCTTCCGCCAAGGCTCAATGCGCATCCCCTGCAACGGCGGGAGTGGTCAGGCCGGCTCTCCGGTCTGCCGGACGAGGGTCCGGCTGAGCAGGGTCGCAGGGTTCATCGCGTCGACCATGGCCGTGGGGATCAATACCGTGGCCCCGCGCTCCTTGGTCGTCTCATAGATGATATTCATGGCCCGAAGCTGCAGCGCCGCCGGGCTTCTGGCGTAGATCTCCGCCGCCTCGACGAACTTGGCCGCCACCTCCTGTTCGGCCTGTCCCAGCAGAATCCGGGCCAGCCGTTCACGCTCCGCCTGGGCCTGACGGCTCATGGCGTCCTGAAGCGCCTGCGGCACACCGATATCGCGGATCTCCACCGACAGGACGGAGACGCCCCATTCCCCGGTCTTAGCCCCGATCAGATCCTTGAGCCGATCGGCGCAGCCGCTGTGATCGGCCAACAGGGTATGCAAGTCAGACGATCCGACCACCTCCCGCAGAGAGGTCTGGGCGACGCGCTCGATAGCCGAGCGGTAATCGGTGATTTCCAGCGCGGCGCGCTCTGTGTCGTGAACCTGCCAGAAGACCACGGCGTCGATGTTCATCGGCACGGTGTCCTTCGACAGCGCCTCCTCCGCATTGAACTCGGTGGTCTGAATGCGCTCATCGATCCAGACAGCCGCCTGATCGATGAAGGGAATGATCCAGAACAGTCCGGGCCCGCGCACACCCTGAAGCCTGCCAAGCCTGAGTACGACAGCCTTCTCCCACTGATTGGCCATCATCAGCGCCTGTGGAATGAGGATCGCGACGATGACCAGGGCGCCGCCGAGGCTCCAGAATAGGGTCGTCAGGCCGCTTTGCGCGCCTTCCCAGACGCAAAGGCCCGCCAGGACAAAGACAATGAGGCTCAGAAGCTGGGACAGCCGGTTGCCGCCCCCGGCGCGTGTGCTGTTCATGGTTCGTCTCCTTTGCGCATGGACGTGAGTTCGGCGAGGCGCCGTATGAGGTCCAGAGGCTCAAGTCCGGCCTGGCGGGCCTCGGACAACACCCGGCTTGCCATGTCATCGAGGGAGGACTCCTCGGGGCCAGGAGGGGGCGGGACGGGCCCCGCCGGCGCCGGCCTCTCCGCCACAAAGCTTCCAAGCCCCCGGCGCAGAACGATCACCCCCTGCCGCTGCAGATCCTCATAGGCGTGCCGCACAGTATTGAGATCGACGCGAAGACCGACGGCGACCTGCCGCATGGTGGGCATGCGCGCGCCGGGCGGGGCGACGCCCCGGGCGATCAGATCGAGAAGCTGTTCGCGGATCTGCACATAGATCGGCACGCCGTCCCGCTTGAGACGCAGAGCGGCCAGGACTTGATGCTCTATTGTATGCATATATTCATACACTGCGCCTGAAACAGGACGCCGTCAATCGCCCTATCGTGGCCTCATTTGGCGCCGCGCGCCCGCTGCGCCATGATCGTTTCCATGCTTGCGCAGCTTCGCCTCAGCACCTTGAGTCCACCGATCATCCGGTCCGCCATCCTGGCGCCCGCCGTTTCGGCGTTCGTGGCGCTTGGAGCGACCGGCCTCGCCTGGGGCCAGCCCGCGCGCCCTTCGTCCCCTCCTCCGGCCACCACCGTCCGGCCAGTCACCGTCACTGGGGGACCGGCGCCGAAGCTGATCTCGACCTGGCCAAAGGACGGCGCCGAAATCTCCGCCGGGGTTCTGACCCTGAAGCTGGTCTTCGACAGAGCCATGGGTGAGGATCTGCGGCTGACCTCCCTTGCCGCGCCGGGCGCCCGCGCTCCCGCCTGCCTCGATCAACCCCGCCGCCTCGCCGACGAAAAGACCCTGGTCCTGCTCTGCACCACCGCGCCGGGGACCGACTATGCGCTGAACCTGGGCTCCGGATCGGGTCTGGACGCCGCAGATGGACGATCTGCGGACGGCGCGAGCCTGCGCTTCAAGACCAATGCCGAGATCACCGACAACCTTGTCGACGCCCTTAGCGCCGCCGGTCTCCAGCCTGACGCCGAGCCCATCATGGGAGAAACCGAGATCAAGGCGAATCCCCCGACATCTGCTTCCGGGACGACGCCCTGATCCGCGGCGCCCCAGCTTCCACCGCCTCCCCGCTTCAACCTCATCAAGGGAACCCCATGCGACATGTGACATTCGGCCGGACAGGCCTCCGCGTCTCGCGTCTGTGCCTGGGCACCATGACCTTCGGGCTCCAGTGCGACGAGGACGCGAGCATCGGCATCCTCGATAAGGCCTTCGACAGCGGCATCGACTTCCTCGACGCGGCCGACGTCTATCCCCTGGGCGGAGGTCTGGAAACCGCCGGGCGCACGGAGGAGATCCTCGGCCGATGGATGTCCGGAAAGCGGAACGAGGTGGTGCTGGCGACCAAGTGCGTGGGGCAGATGGGCCCAAAGCCCTGGGACCAGGGCATGTCGCGCAAGCACATTCTCGACGCCATCGACGCCTCCCTCCGTCGCCTCCGGACGGACTATGTGGATCTCTATCAGCTCCACGCGTTCGACCCCTCGACCCCCATTGACGAGGCTCTGGAGGCGCTGGACTGCGTCGTCCGCACAGGCAAGGCCCGGTATGTGGGCGTCTCCAACTGGATGGCGCATCGGCTGGCCCGGGCGCTTGGACGCTCAGAGCTGAAGGGTCTTGTTCCCCTGGTCTCCGTGCAGCCTCGCTACAATCTGCTGTTTCGGACCTTTGAGCGCGATCTCCTGCCGCTGTGTGAGGAGGAGGGCGTGGCGGTGATCCCCTACAACCCCCTGGCGGGTGGATTTCTCACGGGCAAGCACAAAGCAGGTCCTCCGCCGGAGGGACGCTTCTCCCTGGGGCGCGCCGGGTCGCTCTACCAGGCCAGATACTGGCATGACCGCCAGTTCGCGGCGGTGGAGGCGCTGCGCGAGGTGGCCCGGGAGGCGGACATGAGCCTGGCGACCCTGGCGGTGCGCTGGGTCATGTCGCACAGCGCGGTGACCGCGCCGACTATCGGCGCCAGCCATCCCGACCAGCTTGCGGACAGTCTCGCCGCCGCCGAGGCCGGGCCTCTTGCCGCCGATCTCAAGGAGAAGCTGGACGAGCTGACGGCGGAATGGCGCGCGGTGGACGCGGAGCGATGATTCGGCCCTGGGGGCTCCTGGCGGGTCTCGCTCTGGCGTTGTTTGGCGGGCAGGCGACAGCCCAGGCTCACGCGGCGCCTTGCCTCACGGCGACGGCCGCGTGCACCGAGTTCGTTCCTTTGGGCGGGGGCGCCGCGCGCTCCCTCGTCTATCGCACCTACGCGCTGGATCGGGCTGATCCCCGCCTCACACGCGCGTTGATCATGGTTCATGGCGCGCTCCGCAATGCGGACCACTATTTCCGCACGGCCACGGCGGCCGGGTTCCTCGATGGCGCGCTCGGCGACACCCTGATCATCGCGCCCGCCTTCCACTCGGCGGCCGCGCCCTGCGCCGACACGCTCGCGCCCCACGAGGTGAGCTGGAGCTGCCAGGGCGATAGCTGGCGGTCTGGCGGCGCCGCGGCCAGCGACCCGGACCTGACGTCCTTCGATCTCGTCGACGCCCTGCTCAGGCGGCTGGCTGACAAGTCCCTATTTCCCAACCTCAAGACGGTCGTCATCGCCGGGCATTCGGCCGGTGGGCAGTTCGTCAGCCGATACGAGATGTCGAGCCGCGTCGCCGACACAGTCGGGGTGAAGGTTCGCTATGTCATCGCCAATCCCTCCAGCTACGCTTGGCCAGCGCCAACGCGCCTCGTTCCCGAGGGGGTCGGCTCGCCCGGAGCGGCGCATGCGGCCTGGAAGGACGAGGCCACGGCCCATGGCGGTTTCACCTTCGCCCCGTTCGACGCCGCCAAGGTCCCGGACTACGATCTCTGGCCCTATGGCCTCGAACACCGGGACGGGGGCTATACTCGGGGCATGAGCGACGAGGACCTCCGCGCTCATCTCGTCGGGCGCGACGCGGTCTATTTGTTGAGCCAGGTCGATGTGCTGCCCCTGGGCGGATTCGACGCCTCGCCCGAGGCCATGGCGCAGGGGGCTACGCGGCGCCAGCGCGGGGAGGCCTTCGTCGACTACATCCACACCCACCTGGGCGCGCACAGTCCGGTGATGATCGTTCCTGAATGCGGCCACAATGATCGGTGCGTGTTCACGACCGCCAGCGTTCTGCCGATTCTGTTCCCGCGCCCGTAACCCGGCCAAGCCCAATCGAGGACACCCGACATGGATTGCTATCGGCATCGGATTCTCCTGGCCCCTCCGCGGGGCGCGGCGGCCCTGGCGCGGGAGCTGGCGGAGGCCGAGCGCGCCGCAGGCGCGCCGTTTGGCGTCTTCACCTCGCAGATCGGTCTTTCCGCCCGTCAGGTTGTGGTCATCGGACGGGGCGAGGCCGGCGCCGTCACCTCCGCGGAAACGGTCCGGGATGAGCTCTGGGAGGCTGACCCACGGCCTCTTCCGGGGGAGACGCTGCCGGAGACCGACGGCGTCTTCTCGCACCGCTGGTTCGACCTTCGCTCGCAGGACTGGCCGCAATTCCGGCGCCTGTCCGTCGAGGCCTGGGACAATTTCGAGGACGCCCACGCCACGCGCGTGATCGGGTTCTGGCGCGCCCGCGAGGCGCCGGCCGAGGGCCTCGTCCGGGTCTGGCTCATGGCGTGGTACGAGTCCCTTGCCGCCTGGGAGGGGTCCAGGTTTTATCTCGACGCCGACAATCCCCGTGCGGCTCAGGCGTACGCCAATTTCCGCGCCCGTCAGGAGATCACCGTCGATACCGGCGTGTCTCTGCTGCGGCGCGCGACGTGAACCCACCCCGAAGCGGCGGCAACAGACCGCTCAGGCCCCCGGTGAACCCGCGCTGAGCCGGAACAGATGTCAAAGACAATGGATGAGGAGGCGACGACCATGACGGCGAAACTCGATCCCAACGGACCGCTTAAGGGCAAGGTCGCCCTTGTCACCGGGGCCAGCCGGGGCATCGGCGAGGCGATCGCCGCGCGACTGGCCATGGAAGGCGCCCGGGTGGCGGTCTCCGCGCGCACGGCTCAGGTCGGCGAGAGCCGCCTGCCTGGAACGCTTGGCGACACCGTGGCCCGCATCCGCGCCGCCGGCGGCGAGGCGGTGATGATCAAGGCGGACCTGGCCCAGGCGGCGGAGCGTGAGGCCCTGGTGGCCCAGACCCGGGCGGCTCTGGGAGAGATCGACATCCTCGTCAACAACGCCGCCATCACCTACTTCATGCCGGTGGTCGAGTTCACGGAGAAGCGGTTCAAGCTGATGATGGAAGTGCAGGTCTACGCTCCCTTCCATCTCTCTCAACTGGTTCTGCCCGGCATGCGCGAGCGCCGGTCAGGCTGGATCGTCAACATCTCCTCGCCGGCTGGCATCGACCCCAAGCCGCCCTTTACCGCCAGAGGTCGCGGCGGAACGGTCTACGGGATTTGCAAGGCCGCCTTGGAACGCTTCAGCACCGGTCTGGCGTCCGAAGTGTTCGAGGACGGAGTCGCCGTCAACGCGGTGTCGCCCGGCCTCGTCGATACGCCCGGCGTGGCCGTGCATGGGCTCATCAATGCGGCGACCCGGGACCGCGTCCAGCCGATCGAATATATCGCCGAGGCCGTCTATCGACTGGCCAGCGGCGATCCCGCCACCCTCACTGGCCGCATCGCCTATGCCGAGCCGCTGCTCAAGGAACTGGGTCTGGAACCCAGCCCGTTGATCTGAAACGGGGCTGGACCGAAGGGGGGGCCTCAGGCCGCGGGAGACGGCAATGCGCAACTTCTGGTCACAAAGCTTGGCTATGGCGCGGCGCATGCGAGACGACCGACTGACTTCGTGGCGGCGCGGCTGCGGCCTTCGCTTCGCCCTTGCGTTGAGCCTGGGCCTGACCGCCCTGTCAGTGGGTGGCGGGGCGCGCGCCCAGCAGAAGGCGCCCTTCGACCTGGCGGGCCCGGCCCTGCAGGTCCAGGTCATCCGCGCCGGCCGCGCCTATCCGATCTCCCGGACGCCAAATCTTCTGGAGGGGGATGATCTGCAGATCGGAGCCGACTTCTCGGCCGGGCAAGGGGCCAGATATCTCCTCGTCGTCGTCTTCCTGCGCGGCGCCACCAATCCGCCGCCGAAAAGCTGGTTCTTCGGACTGAAGTCCTGGGAGCATGGCGGCCAGAGTGTGCTCAGGGTTCATGTTCCTCAGGGCGCGGCCCAGGCTCTGATTCTCCTGGCGCCCCACACAAATGCGGATTTCGACACCCTGCGAGACGCCGTCCGCGCCCGCCCCGGCGCCTTCGTGCGCGCCTCTCAAGACCTCAATCAGCTGGGTCACGATCGCAGCCGCCTCTACGCCTACCTCGCCGCGATCCGTGAAACCGAGCGAGACGATCCTGCCAAGCTCCAGACCGTCTCCACGGCCCTCGCCCTGACGCTGGGCATCAAGATCGACCAGAGCTGCTTCGACAGGAGCCCTGACCTGCAGGCGGCCTGCCTGATGCAGGGCCAGGACTCCCTGGTTCTGGCCACGGGCGACACTCAAGACCTTGTCGGTCGCCTCGCCTCCGGGGCCACGGCCGATCTCATGACCCAGCTGGGCTATGTGCCTCAGATGGGCGCCGGCGCCTACAGCCCCTATGTGGGGGCGGTTCTGGATATCGCCCGGCTGCTCGACTCCCTGGGCGTGGCCAAGTTTCAGTACATTCCCGCTCTTGCCGCCCCGGATGGGGC
>JAKBBV010000001.1 GCA_021808285.1 Pseudomonadota bacterium
ATTCCGGTGCACACATCGAAGGCCCCTTCCGGCCAGTCCCAGCGCGTCAGATCGACGAGGCGCAGGTCAAGCTCGACGCCCCGGGCCGCGGCCAAGCGTCGCGCCTTGGTCTGGGCGACGGCCGAGCCGTCCACCGAAACCGTGGCCAGGCCCTGTCCGGCGAGCCAGACGCCGTTGCGTCCCTCCCCATCGGCGACCGCCAGAGCAAGGCCGGAAGGCGGCAGGCGGAATTTCTGACGGACGAGAAAGGCGTTGGGAGTCTCGCCGAAGAGATAGTCCTCGCCCGCGAACCTCTGATCCCACTGGGCTATGCCTGGGGAAGCTGGCGTCTCCGATGTCATCCCATGCCCCCTCAGACCCGCTCGGCGAGATGCGGCTGCTCGTTCAGCGACACGACGCCGCGCTCGCCTCGACGCGAGCAGGCATAGCGGTTGAGGCTTGTATAGCCCGGCTGGAAGAACAGGCGCGGCGCCAAGCCAAGCACATGGGCGGTCCAGACGTTGATTACCCCGCCGTGGCAGAAGACGGCGACGCGCTGGCCGGGATGGGCGGCGATAATCTCTTCAATTCCGGCCACGACCTCGTCGCGGAACGCGGTCATGTCAAAGCCATGCTCTCCCGCTGACTGGGCCCGCCACGCCTCATAGTTCTCGACCTTGAGCACTTCGTCCGGAATATAAATTCCGCTGCTGCTGTCATATTCCCGGATGCCGTGATGGGTCTGGACCCCAATGCTAAGAACCGCCGCCAGAGGAGCGGCGGTCTCCCGCGCCCGGACCATGGTGCTCGACCATACGGCGTCGAGCTGCTCGGCTTGAAGGACATCGCATACCCGCTGGGCCTGGTCGCGGCCGATCTCGGACAGTGGCGGATCGGCGGTGACGGCGCTGCGCTCGGGCAAGCCATGGCGGATGAGGATCAGATCCAATGCGGGGCTCCCTTGGAGGTCAGGTAGCGACTTCGGCCGCCAAGCTTCCTATGCCGCAACGCCCCCTGGCGGTCGATGGGACGAGGGCGTATCGGCGCGATCTCGAGTGGGCGCCGGCTCAGACGGGTCGGATCCGGCCTTGACCGCGCGAGCCGAAGCGCGATGGATCGGTCTGGAGCGAAAGCAGCCATGGCCAAAGGCGGACGGGGAGCTGGTTTCATGGACATGGGGCAAGTCCTCCCGCCCGGTCTCGACGCCTTTGCGCCCTGGCTCAGTCGCTGGCGCCTGACGCCGGATGGCGAGCCCTTCGAGACCCAATTCGGAAACCTCCTCGTGCCGGTTCTCCGGCGCGGCCAGTCGGCCATGCTCAAGATCGCCGGCGGCGAGGAGGAGAGGCGCGGCGGCGCGCTCATGGCTTGGTGGAAGGGCGAGGGGGCGGCCCGGGTCCTGGCGCGCAAGGGTGAGGCGATTCTGCTCGAACGCCTGATCGGCCCACGGGATCTTGCGGCGATGTCGCGCAACGGCGGCGATGTCGAGGTGACGCTGATCCTCTGCCAGACGGCCGCTCGGCTGCACGCTCCTCGATCCGAGCCGCCGCCTTGCACCCTTATCCCCTTGGATCGGTGGTTTGGGGCCCTGGCGCCGGCTGCCGCGACCCATGACGGGGCCTATCGGCGCGCGTGGGTGGCTGCACGGCGCCTGCTCGCCGAGCCGCGAGATGAGGTCGTTCTTCACGGTGATCTGCACCATGAGAATGTGCGCGACGGCGGTCCGCGTGGCTGGTGCGCCATTGATCCCAAGGGCCTCTGGGGCGAACGCGCCTTCGACTACGCAAATCTCTTCCGCAATCCCTGTGCGGAGGTCGCCCTTGCGCCGGGCGCCCTCAGGCGGCGACTTGACCTGGTGTGTGGGACCGCCGGACTAGAACCGCGCCGCATGCTCAGTTGGGTGCTGGTCTATGCGGGTCTGGGCGCCTCCTGGAGCCTTCAGGGCGGCCAGGATCCCGGCGCCAGCCTGGCCATCGCTGAACTCGCAGCCGCCGAGCTTGGCCTTTGACGCGGCGCGCCTATTTCTCCACCGGCAGGTCGATATAGGACTCGTCGGGCCCAGCGATGACCACCTTCTGGGTCGCCTTCACATAGTCCTCCGGCTTGGCGAAGAAGATGTTGGGGACGAAGGTCTGAGGGTTGCGGTCATAGAGTGGGAACCAGCTCGACTGGATCTGCACCATGATCCGGTGACCCGGCAGGAACACATGGTCCACCTGCGGCAGGGCGAAGCTGTAGAGAAGCGGGACATTGGGCGTCAGGGGCTTGGCCTCGCTCAGGCTCTCGCGATAGCGGCCGCGGAAGATGTCCATGGCGATGGCGAACTGATAGCCGCCCATCTCCCGGTGGATCGGAACCTCGTCGGGATAGACGTCGATCAGCTTGACCACCCAGTCGCTGTCCGTTCCGCTGGTGGAGGCCACGAGATGCACCTGTGGCTGGCCGGACACCATCACCGGTGTGGTCAGCGGCTCTGAGACAAAGGTCAGGACGTCCGGACGGGAGGCGGCGTTGCGCTGGTCGGTGGTCAGCCAGTCCGTCCAGTGGTCGTCCTCATAGCTCACCGGTCTGACCGGCCGGGGTACAAAGGTCACTGGGTGGGCCGGGTCAGAGACATAGTCCGCCGTCTGAAACGCTCCGCCGGCGGGGCTGAAGCTGAGGCCCATGCCCGGCTTGAGATAGAGCTTGGTGGTGGCCGGGACGAGCGGCCAGGTGGCGAGCCTGCGCCATTCATTGGTTCCGGACTGGAAGGCTGTGACCTTGGCGACGTCCATCGGCGCATCTTTGAGATAGTGGGCCAGAAAGGGCGCAAGAACGTGCCAGCGCCACCACTTGGCGGCGTCCTGGTCCCAGACGATCTTGCCGCTGTGCGTCCCATCGTCGATCTCCTGGCCGTGGTGCCAGGGGCCGAGCGTCAGATAGAGATTCTCCGACGCGCCGGCTTTGTCCTTCAGGGCCCGATAGACTGCAGACGCCCCATAGATGTCCTCCTGGTCCCATAGGGAGTGTACCAAAAGAGTCGGCACCGTCAGGGGCTGGGCCGCCAGGATCTTGTCCATGGCCTGGGCCTGCCAGAAGGCGTCATAGGCCGGGTGCGAGGTCAGCTTGGCCCAGAAGCCGATCTGGTCGAGACCGTGCTCTCGGCCGTCTTCCCCAGCGGACACGGCGTCCATGAAAGCGTCGTAGAGGTCGGCGTGATTCCACCAGAACTTGTCGGAGCTGTCACGCGTGGCGACCTGCTCCCAGATGTACTCCGTGTTGAGCTGGCGATAGGCGCCGTTGTGGAACCAGTCGTCGCCCCGCCAGCCGTCCACCATGGGGTTCATGGGTACGGCGACTTTCAGGGCGGGATTTGGGTGGATGAGCGGAGTGAGCGCCTCATAGCCGTCATAGGAAATGCCCAGAACGCCGACCCGGCCATTGCTCTCAGGCACGTTCGCCGCCAGCCAGCCGATTGTGTCGTAGGCATCGGTGGCGTCATCTACCTGGGTGGGGTTGAGGCCGCTGCCCACAAGGGGGCGGTTCATCACGTAGGTTCCCTGCGAACCGTACTTGCCGCGCACGTCCTGAATCACGCGGATGTAGCCGCCGGCAACGATGATATCGTCGGCATTGTCATAGCCATCCAGCGCCGCCGCCAGTCGGCCGCTCGGTACGTTCGCCGTGAGTTGATCGGCGCTATAGGGCGTGCGGGTGAGCAGAATCGGCGCCGCCTTGGCCCCCTTGGGAATCAGGATCACGGTATGCAGCTTGATCCCGTCGCGCATGGGGATCTCGACCACGCGCCGCTCATAGTCCCAGCCATAGCGCGAGGGTGTCAGGTTCGCCGGGCGTTCGTCATAGACCGGCGCCGCGGCTGTCGCGGCCGGCGCCTCAGCCGCCCTGGCGAGTCCCACGGCCAGCAGGGCGCCGGCCAGTCCCGCGACCGCGCACGCGGTCCACTGCGTCGATTTCATTTCATCCCCCTGCCTCTCGCCCTACCCGACGGCGAGGCCACTTCACGCTCTTTGGCGCCTGGGCTCAAGCCGCCCCGTTTGGGGGGATCAGCTTGCGGTCTCAAGCTCCACCACCATCACCTCGATAGGCGCGTCGCCAATATTGACGTCCTTGTGGCCTGACCCTGCCGGGTTGGCCGGCAGCCAATAGGCGCGCCCAGTCTTCCACACATGGGTCTCCCGGGCGCCGGTGTCTTCGACGATCTGCATCGTCCCGCCCTTAAGTGCGATGATCACCCGCGGATGCTCATGACGGTGCATCGGCAGAGGGCTGTGTGGCAGGACAAGCGACTTCCAAACCTTGACCTCGGCGTTTTCGAACTGAGACTCGCGACCGGTCCGTACGTCTGCGACCTACGCTGTGGCATAGCGGGCGACAAAGGCTAGGCTCGTCAGCCCGACGGCGATCACAGATGACCTCATGAGCGCGAATCCCCCTAGTGTAGTGCGAGGAACCCGTTCCTCCGCCTCAGCCGAAGGTGAAGGTAAAGGCCTGCGCGCCGGGATCGTCAAATACGATCTCGAAGGTCCGATCGGCCACGACGCCCTTCTGTCGCACCAGCTGGTAAAGTCTCTGGTCCGTCACCGCGCCGCGACCCTCGGCATCCGTGTCGACCCCGTGGTCTGGGCCTGGTGGGCGTCCATTGAGCAGGATGTGGAAGCGCACGGGTCGGCCATCGGCGGCTCCCAGCACCATATGCAGGTCGCGGGCATGGAAGCGAAAGGCGATCTCCCCGCCGCTTCGCTCCAGGGTGGCGTGCTCGGCGCTGACGGTCCAGTCCCCGCCGAGGCCCCAGGTGTTCAGCCTCGTTGGATGGGGCTCCGGATAGATATGCGCCTGGTTCCGGACGGCCTCGCCCAGCATGTCCGCGCCGCGTCCATATCCAAGATAGGTCTCGCCCGAACGGATGTCGCCCATATCGGCTGCCGCCGTCGCCCCGCGGCACTCAACCCAGACCACGCCCTGGCTGAGGGCCATGTCCCCGTTCTCGACCAGAAGGCGCTGGATGATGCGCTCGGACTGCGCTTCATCGCCCTCGCCAAAGTGGTGGGCGCGAATGTGGCCCTGGCCGTCGACGAAAAAGTCAGCCGGCCAGTATTGATTGTGGAAGGCGTCCCAGATGCGGTGGCGGCTGTCTACAGCCACGGGGAAGGCGATGCCGAGGTCGCGCACCGCTCTCTCCACATTGGCTGGTTCGCGCTCGAAAGCGAACTCGGGTGTGTGGACGCCGATCACCACCAGGCCCTGGCTCGCATACTTGGCCGCCCACGCCTTTACATAGGGTATGGAGCGCAGACAGTTGATGCAGGAATAGGTCCAGAAATCCACCAGGACGACCTTGCCGCGCAGGGTCGCGCGAGTGAGCGGCGGCGAGTTGATCCACTCCACCGCGCCGTCGAGCGCAGGCATCTGACCTTCCACCGGCAGGGGGCCGGTCGCGGCCGGGTTGCTGTTCCTGGGGCCCATATGAACCCGGGCGAGCAGGGCAGCTTCGAGCTTCGAGGTGCTGGCGGCTGAGACCCGCGTCAGAAGTCCAGTGTCGAGGTGGAGGGCGATGGCCACTACCCCTGCGAGAACCAAGGCGCCTAAGCCCCGGCGAATCCGCTCCCCTGCATGCAGGGACCGCTTCATGGCCGAGAATACCCGCTCCCCCGCCAGTAGGGCCAGAGCGAGCGAAGTCGCCGCCCCGGCGGCATAGGCCAGGAGCAGGCCGGTGGTTTCCCAGCTCGCGCCTTTGAGGGCGGCGGCGGTGAGAATCAGGCCGAGGATTGGGCCGGCGCAGGGGGCCCATAGAAGGCCGGTAGCGACACCCAG
The DNA here is from genome assembly GCA_021808285.1 of Pseudomonadota bacterium. GTDB lineage: Bacteria > Pseudomonadota > Alphaproteobacteria > Caulobacterales > Caulobacteraceae > Acaudatibacter. The sequence goes on from JAKBBV010000001.1 coordinate 5,788, forward strand.
AAGCAGGGAGCCGGCGATCGATCCCTCGCGCCCGATGTGGTTCGACAGACCCGCACCCAGAGCCACGAGGGGCCGGGTCAGATGGTCCGCCAGGGCGGGCAGAAGCAGCATGAGGCCGAAAAGCGTCAGCACGACCATGGCCGCGACCCGCGCAACGCCGTTGACCTGCACCGCCCATCCGCCTCCCACCGCCGCCAGCGTGGCTACAGCCGCAAACGTCGCACCCATACCCAGCAGAAGCGGCAGTCCGCTCCTGACGAAAGGTCTGTCCGAGCGCGCAAATACGAAGGGCAACACCGGCAGGATGCACGGGCTGAGAATGGTGAAAGCGCCGCCAGCATAGGCGAGCAGGATCAGAACCACCGGAGACCTCGTGGAGAAGCTGGGCTTCGACTCTCTTACGTTGCCCAGGCGGGAAGAGTTACAGCTCGGCGCCCGGTTGGATAGGGCCCCTCGGCAGCTCGTTGACGCAGACCGCGCCGAAACCCTAAACTACTCTTCGTTTGGCGGGGGTCGCGCGGCGACCGGTCTACCTATCCAAGAACCTGAATGCGGATCCCTATTTTGCGCTTCCGCGGCTGCGCGCAAACGCAAGGCGCACTGGGGCGAGGCAGGAACCCTAAGGAGCGCGACCATGGCCGTCCATCCCCCGGTGCGGAGGTCTGGCCGCAGTCGCGCCGCCGTCCGCGAGGTCGCTGCCGGGCCTCGCGTCGCGTGCGCCCGGATCGTGGGGGCGTTCGACTATCGTCGCGTCGGCGATGGCTGACGACGTCCCGGCGCGCGGCCTTGTAGAGACCTACCTCGAACGCCGCCTTGATCTCGAACGTCACTTCTCGGCGCGTCTGGGTTCGCAGGACGCCGCGCGCGGCCTAGTGCAAGACATCTATCTCAAAATCGCTCACAGGCCGGTAGAGCCGATCGACAATCCGGTGGCCTATCTCTACCGCCTGGGCGCCAATCTTATGCTCGACCAACTCAGGTCCGAGCGGCGGGCCAAGGCTCGCGCCATGGCCTGGAGCGAGATTCACACACCCGTCCAGGGCGTCCAGGTCGCCGCCGAGGAACCATCGGCCGAGACGGTGGTTCTCGCACGGGAGCAACTCCAGCGCGTGCTTGAGGCGGTCCGGGAGCTTCCGTCGCCGGTCCAGGAGGCATTCCGGCTGCATAAGCTTGAGGGGCGCAGCCATGCGGAAACCGCCGCCGCCATGGGCGTCTCCCGCTCAAGCGTGGAGAAATATCTCATGACCAGTCTCAAATGGATCCTGGCGAGGGTCCATCGATGAAGGTCGCCAAGCCTTTCGACCGCGAGATTGAGGTGCGGCGCGCGCTACGGCGTCTAGAGTCCGCGACCATTCTCACGGTCCGGGAGATGGGGCTCTCAGCATGACTGACCGCACCCTCAGAGATATCCCGCAGTCGGTTCGCGACGAGGCTGTCGCATGGCTGGTGCGCATTGAGTCCGATCAGGTGACGGGGGACGATTATGCCGCCCTGACCGCCTGGCTTGAGCAGTCCGACGCCCATGTCCAGGCCTTCAACGCGGCCGAGGCGTTCTCTCGGCGTCTCGAAGCCGCAGCCGGCCAGATCTCCACGGCGCTCGGCGACCGCTCCGGCCGCGGCGTCGCGGACGACGTTTGCTCAATCAACTCGGCATCGCCCGTTCGATCCCATCGCCCCGTTCCCATCTGGCGGTCTCCCGCCCTGAGGGCGGCCGCCCTCGCCGCCCTGACCGTTCTTGGAGGCGTGGCCGTCACGCGCGCCTATATCGGCTCCGTGACCGCCTATCGGACTGCTCCTGGAGAAACGCGGGCTCTGGCCTTGAGGGACGGCACCCGTCTCGAACTCGACGCCGATACCCATGTGTCGGTGCGTTTCGGCTGGACCGCCCGGCGGGTCGATCTCGTCGAGGGAGAGGTCAGCTTCGATGTGGCCAAGGATCCGCGGCGGCCCTTTCTGGTCGATATCGGCGACGAGACGGTGCGGGTTGTCGGCACTCAGTTCAACATCCGACGCTTTGGCGGCGAGACGGCGGTGACGGTGCGTCGTGGTGTTGTCGAGGTCTATGACGGCGCCCCTGTGGGCGCGCCGGTGGCGCGCCTGACCCGGGGCTGGGCCCTGGTCCACAGGGATGGTGCGGCGGGCTCCCAGGTCTCCACGGTAGACCCCGATGTGGCCTTTGCCTGGACCAAAGGTCAGTTGATCTGCGACGACCAGCCCTTGCCGGAGATCGTCGGCTACCTTAATCGCCGCTTTCCCGTCCCGATCCATCTGTCGGAGGAAGCGGCCAAGCGCAGATTCTCCGGCGTGCTGGCCTTGCGAAGTCAGCAAGAGGCGGCACGAGATCTCGCCCAGTATCTCTCCCTATCTGAAGAGCAGACCGACCGCGGCATCGTCCTGCGATGAGTCCGCCGGCTCAGCCTGGAGTGCCGGGCGACGGCTGTGGATCGCCGTCGGCCTGGCGCTCGCGTGTGGCGCGCTGATCCCGCCATCTCCTACCGAAGCCGAGGCCGCAGACCGAGCCGTCTATTTCAATATACCGTCCGGCCCCTTGGGGAGGGAGTTGGTCGCTTTCGCCGTTCAGGCCGGCGTGTCCATCGACACGCGCCGCGCCAGCGCCTGTGGGCCGGTTGGGCGCGCGGTCATCGGCCGGTTCACGGCCTCGGCCGCCCTGAAGCGCATTCTGGCCGGCGGGCGGTGCAGCTTCCGCTTGGTCGGGGAGGGGGCCTTCGATCTGGCGCCCAGGCCGTCGAGACCCTCAACGTCACGACCGCCTCCGCCTTCGCTCTCCTATGCGCCTGCCGAAGGTGAGGTGGCGCCGCTGATCGTTCTGGCGCCCGAACGCCCGACGACGGCGGATCGGCTCGCCGACGCCGTCACCGCCCAATCTGGATCGACCCTGCTGGCCCAGGGGGTGGCCGACCTGTCTGGAGTGGCCCAGATCGTCCCGGGGATGATCGAGACGAATTTGGGAGCGGGCCGCGATAAGATATTCCTTCGTGGCCTTTCGGACGGCCCCCTGACGGGCAACACCCAGTCCGTGGTCGCGATCTATCTTGATGATGTCCGGCTGACCTTCAACGCACCGGACCCGGACCTGCGGCTGACCGACATGGAGAGGGTCGATGTGTTGCGCGGGCCACAGGGCGCTCTTTACGGCGCCGGATCCCTGGGCGGGGTCGTCCATCTGGTCTCCACGCCGCCCAACCCGGACCGGCTCGAAACCTGGGCCCAGGCGAGTTATGGCCTCACGGCGGCAGGGGGAGACTCCCAGGCCCTGGACGGGGTCCTCAACCTGCCCTTCGGCGGCGGGCGCGGCGCGGCGCGTCTGGTGCTCTATCGCGAGATCGACGGCGGTTATCTCGACAATCCGGGACTCGGTCTCACGAACACAAATCAGACTCTGCGCCAGGGGGGGCGGCTAGCCGCGGCCTTCACCTTGCCCGATGGCTGGAGCCTGAGTCTCGGCGGGGTTCTCCAGAGCCTGAACGCCAATGACACCCAATATACGACCGACCCGACCATCCCCTATGTCCGCAACACCGCGATTCTTGAGCCCTACGACAATGACTTCGGCGAACTTCACTTCGGCCTCCATGGCGATGCCGGCCCGGCCGTGGCCAATCTCTCACTGGCCTACATCCACCATGTCCTCGACAGTCGCTATGACGCCTCAACTGCGCCTCCTCTCGGCCCCGCCTCGGGCCCGGCCGCCTATGACGAGCACGACGCCAATGATGGAATGGTGGCGGAGGGGACCCTGGCCTCGCATCCCTCTTCCCCAACCCAATGGCTGCTCGGCGCCTTCTTCGCCCAGACCCGCGAACTCGGTAGCGCCGCCCTAATTGACCTGGGATCGCCGGCGACGACCGTGGACCAGAGCAACCGCGTGGGTCTGCTGACCGAAGGCGCGCTCTACGGCGAAGTCGTCTTCCCGCTGCTGCGCGGCCTGGACCTGACGACGGGAGGCCGACTGTTTGTCTATGACGACGCCATCTCGTCCACGGTCTTCGCGCCGGGCTTTCCCTCGGCGACACCCTTCTTCGGCCGCGTGTCGCATGTGGGCGTCGCTCCCAAGCTGGTGCTCAGCTACACGCCGTCCTCGACGATTCTGTTCTATGCGCAGGCGGCGGAAGGATACCGCGGTCCCGGAATCAATACCGCGGCGACGCCGCTGGAAGCCTTCGGCGGGACCGCCGGCATCGTGCGTAGCTACCAAGCCGATGAACTCTGGGGACTGGAAACGGGCCTCAAGCTTCGCCTGTTCGACGACCGCCTGCACCTGAGGACCGCCTTGTTCCAGGACGACTGGACCGGCGTGCAGAGCGATCAACTCCTGCCCTCGGGCCTGCCCTACACGGCTAATATCGGCGACGGGCGTGACAGAGGCGTCGAGGCGGAGATTGACTATCGCCAGGGGGGGCTGAACCTGAGCGGTTCGCTCCTCGCGGATCACCCCGAACTCATTCGCGCCGCCCCCGGATTCACCAACCTCGTCGGCAGCGATCTTGGCGCCGCGCCGGAATTCATGGCCAATCTGGAAGCCGTCTACGGATGGAGTCTCTCGACGTCTTGGCGGTTTGAGGCCGATGGACGGGTCAGTTATGTGGGCCCCTCCCAACTCACCCTGAACACGGTCCCTACCCGGACGATGACCGGCTATACGACCGGTCGTCTCGCCCTCAGCCTGGCCCAGACGCGATGGCGCCTCACCCTCGCCGTCGAAAATCCGGCCGACATCCAGGGAGACACCTTCGCCTATGGCAATCCCTTCACGCTGCGCGCCCAACGCCAGGTCACGCCCTTGAGGCCGCGTATGGTGAGCCTAGCACTCCAGGTCGCGTATTGAGGCCGAAGGACGTGGTCGAAAAAAACAGGCCGCACAATTGAGGTGATCCCGCTGCGGCGGCGTCTCACTTGATGCGGCCGGGCTTGGCGGCCGCGCGACCCGGAATCGCCACCTTGCCGACCGTCCCCTTGTCATCCGCCCAGCACCCTGAGGGACCGGGGCGCCGGCGACGCTGGTCTCGCTCCGCCTTGGCAGGGCTCATGGTCTGGGTCTTGGGCCTGGTCCTGGCGGCTCCAGCGACCGTCAGCGCCCGCGCGGCGCCCTTGGACCTCACCCCCTACAAGGGAAAGGTCGTCTACCTGGACTTCTGGGCGTCCTGGTGTGGGCCCTGTCGCCTGTCCTTTCCCTATATCGAGCAGGTCGCCTCTGCCTATTCGAGCCACGACCTCGTCGTCCTTGCGGTGAATGTCGACCACTCTCGCGCCAAAGCAGACGGCTTCCTGAACAGCATGGGGATCCACCCCACGGTCATCTACGACCCGTCAGGCGCCATCGCTCGCAGCTTTCACATTTCGGAGATGCCAACTTCTATTTTGATCGATCGATCAGGCCATACGCGCTTCATTCAACAGGGATTTTTCGAGAACAAGATCAGCGAATATCAAGCTCATATCGAGACCCTCATTCATGAAAGATAAGCAGAAACAACTCGAGGTCATGAAGCAAATCTTATTGTACGCGGTCGGCGGGGTGCTGGCCTTCATGGTTTCGGGATGTATGGGAGCGGCGGCCTGGGATCGCGACCTCCTCGCCCAAAGGCCGATGTCGCTCAACGCCTATCCCAACCTGGCTGCATTCCACGACCACATCTATTTCAGCAAGGAAGGGTCAAGCGGCGGCCGCACCACCGATGGAGGCGGCTGCGGATGCAACTGAGATCACGCGGTCGCGGCCGGCTCTGCCGCACACTCGGCCTGCTGACGGCCAACCTGTTCGTCGTCACGGGCGTCCAGGCTCAGCAGGCGCCCTCCGGATCTAACGAGGCGACGCCCAGCACTGAACTTGTCAGCGACGAGGCCCCGCAGTCCGACTTGGGCATGACCCGGATCGATACCTCGGTCCTGTTCTACCAGGAGGACGGCGGACGTGTCCGGACCATAGAGCCTGTGGCGCTGGCGACACTCAATGCCGATAACGGCGACATCCTGACGGTCAAGCTGACCTCGGACACGCTCACGGGCGCCACGCCTAACGGCGCCACGCCCTGGACCTCAACCCAGACCTTCACCACCCCGGCGCATGCGCCAGGGACCCAGTCCGTGGTCACCGGGTCCTCCGGCGGCAGCAAGCTCGTCACAATCCCCGGCGTCGGCACGATCGTACGGCAATATAGCACTGCGCCGAACCAGCTCCCCGTGGATGCCGGATTCCGGGACCAGCGCGAAGCCATCGACCTGGGCTATTCCTCCCAGCTCAATGCGGACACCAGCCTGAGCGGCGGCCTCGGAGGCAGCGTCGAGCGCGACTACACCTCTCTGACGGGAAGTCTGGGCGGCGCGCGCGACTTCAACCACAAGAACACGACGCTCTCCGCCAGCTTCAATTTCGAGTATGACCTTTCACGCCCCTATTTCGGTACGCCGACCCCGCTCACCGTGATGAGCGGCGACCCCAAGGGGCCCAGCGCCAGCAAACGCGTCTACAATGTCGTTCTGGGCGTTACCCAGGTCATGACACGACGATGGCTGCTGGAGCTGAACTACAGTTACGGATCAACCCAGGGCTACCAGACCGATCCTTATCTCATCATCTCGGTCGTCGATCCCACCGGCGCGCCGCTCGAATATCTCTATGAAAGCCGGCCCAATACGCGGACGCGCGAGAGCGTCTATATGGACAACAGGATCGCGGTCGGTCCCACTTTCGCCGACCTCACGGCGCGTTATTATTGGGACAGTTGGGGGATCAAGTCCGTGACCGTGGGAGCATCCGATCGCATCCCGCTCATTGGCGGCCTCTATGTTGAACCGGAGGGACGTTACTACGATCAGACCGCGGCGAGCTTCTTCCACAACTACCTGCTCTCCACCCAGCCCATCCCGACCTATGCCAGTTCTGACAGCCGTTTGAGCAAATTCTCCGCCGTCACAGCCGGGGCTCGGATCGGGCTCAAGGTCGGCTCCACGGGTGAACTCTATTTGGAGGGTGAGCGTTACATTCAGACGGGCGTCAACCACCCCGCTGGCGCGCCGGGCGCGCTTGCCATGGAGAACCTATTCAGCGGGGTCTCCGCCACGAGCTTCGTTCTGGGCTATACCTTCGCCTTCTACTGACGACGCCTCTTGGCGAGGGGCCCGGACCGGCGGGAGGCTCGTCGCTTTTGCGCAGGGCCAGTGTGTCCATGACCGCCACGGGCGTTCTGAGCCGAATCGAAGGTGGGTATCTCCATTCCTTCCGGGCCATGGCCTCGCCGTGCGAACTGCGCGTCCTGTGCGACGATGAGGCGCTGTCCGCTCGCCTGGGCAGGATGGTTGAGAATGAGGCTCTGCGGATCGAGCGCAAGTTCAGCCGTTATCGGGACGACAGCGTCATCGGGCGGATCAATAAGGCCGGGGGTGCGGCGGTGGAGGTCGACGAGGAGACGGCCGGTCTTCTCGACTACGCAGACCGGATCTATGCCCTCAGCGGCGGGCGGTTCGACATCACTTCCGGTGTTCTGCGCCGGCTATGGAGGTTCGACGGATCCGACCGGATCCCCTCGGCGGCGGAAGTCCGCTCACTCCTGCCCCTGATCGGTTGGCGCAAGGTGGTTTGGCGCGACCGGCGCCTCGCCCTGAGAGCCGGGATGGAGATCGACTTCGGCGGTTTGGGCAAGGAATATGCGGTGGACCGCTGCCTGCTCATGGTTCAGGCCGCCGCCCCCGCGACCCCGGCTCTCGTCAATTTTGGCGGCGACCTCCGGGTGAGCGGGCCGCGCGCGGATGGGTCGCGTTGGCGCGTAGCCATCGAGTCGGTGGATGGAGGCCAGACCTATGAGGGGTGGCTGGAAATCGCTTCCGGCGCCCTCACCACCAGCGGCGACGCGCGTCGCTTCCTGCTCAAGGACGGCATCCGCTACAGCCACATTCTCGACCCGCGCACGGGTTGGCCGGTGAGAGATCCTCCCCGTTCGGTTACGGTCGCCGCAGCTACCTGTCTGGAGGCGGGCCTGCTCTCGAGCCTGGCTATGATGCATGGGAGGGACGCCGAAGCCTTCCTCGCTCGTGAGGGGGTCAAGGCTTGGTGGGTGCGGGATGACGCGGCGACTGGCGCCGTCACGAAGAACGCTTCCTAGAGGGCCCCCTTCTCCTGACTATATTGAACCTGCGGGGCGCCAGAGGAGCCTCTGCTGATGCGCCATGTGGGATATTCCACCTCAGGGCCCCAGGGAGCGGCCGGGATTTGCCGGTATGCAGGCTGCTCGTCGAGATGAGCCGAATCCTCTCAATTCTGAAAAAGTTAGGCGCTCCAGGCGGGCGGACCTGGAGCGCCTGTTGCGTCAGGCCGGATTGCGGGAGCACCGACGCAATATCCTGCGGAGCGAGCCCCAGGGGTCTATGCCCCGCAGAGATCAATAAGTTGCAAACATGAAATATACCGAGCGTTCGGTTTCGTCAAATGCCGTTTTTCCGTCAATGGGAGAGAAGCACCGACCGCATGGGTCGAAGCAGGAGATCGTAGGTTACGCCGCCGAATATCCATTCTCGTAGCCGGGCATGTCCGTAGGCTCCGGCAATCACGAGGTTCGCGTCTTTGGCCTTTGCCACTTGGATGAGGCGGCTGGCGTCGGAGTGGTGTGCGGTCACGACCTCATGTATCGAATTGACGCCATGACGGGACAGCCAGGCGCTGACGTCTTCGACACGTCGTCTCGCATCGGGCAGGTCGACCTCCGGCGCGATCTCGACGACGCTAACCTCCGAGGCGGCGCGCATGAAGGGGAGACCGTCAAGGGCGGCGCGACGCGCCTCGCGCGTATCGCGCCAGGCCAGCATGACATGATCAAATCCGGCCACCGAAGGTGTCGCCGGTGCGATAAGCACAGGCCGTCCGCAGCCCATGACCAGATTGCCGACCACCGTGCGTCGCGTCGACTCAAAAGGGGCCCCGCCGATGTCAGGTCCAGTGATAATGAGATCGGCCGAACGCGACTCTTCGGCAATAGCCTCGGCGAGGGGGCGATGGGTTAAAAGGGCGCGCCAGTCGAGAATGCGATCCGCCGGGATGGCGGCGCGGAATTCGCCCTCGACCTTGTCCATCTCGGCGGCGATCTGGTCTCGGTCCAACTTTAGAAGATCGCCGGCGGCATAGACCTCCGCATACAGAATCTGCATCGGTTGGCTGGCCGCGATACCTATCACCTTGGCATTGAAGCGCGCGGCCAAGACCTGGGCCGACGTCAGAACGGCCTCGTTCGCGCGGCCCAATTCAAGGTGCACCAATAGGGTCTGGATAGTCATTGACGGGTCAGGTCCCAAATACCTGTTGCGGCAGTCCAATTCGACCTTGCTGGATAAACGCGCTCCGTGCCTTGAGGCGTATCAAGACCCTGCCGCCGCCAACGCTCAACCCACCTCGGCGTGGAACGCAAAGAGGGCGGGATCTTTCGACCCCGCCCTCCCGCATCTGGCAGTGAGAGATGGAACGATGCGGATCAGAAATCCATGTCGCCCATACCGCCCATACCGCCCATCCCGCCCGGAGCGCCACCGCCGGCGGCGGGCTTCTTCGGGGACTCGACGATCGCGGCTTCAGTCGTGATCATCAGGCCGGCCACCGAAGCAGCGTCCTGAAGCGCCGTACGAACGACCTTCGCGGGGTCGATGATGCCAGCCGTGATCAGATCCACATATTCCTCGGTCTGGGCATTGAACCCGTAGGTCGTGGACTTGTTCTCAAGGATCTTGCCGACCACGATGGAGCCTTCCACGCCGGCATTTTCGGCGATCTGGCGGATCGGAGCCTGCAGTGCGCGCCGGACGATGGCGACGCCCGCGTCCTGATCGGCGTTCTCACCCTTCACGGCGTCGAGCGACAGGGAGGCCTTGAGCAGGGCGACACCGCCGCCCGCCACGATGCCTTCCTCAACCGCAGCGCGGGTGGCGTTCAGAGCGTCATCGACACGATCCTTACGCTCCTTCACTTCAACTTCCGTCGAGCCGCCAACGCGGATCACCGCCACGCCGCCCGCCAGCTTGGCCAGCCGCTCCTGCAGCTTCTCCTTGTCGTAGTCCGAGGTGGTGTCCTCAATCTGACGCTTGATCTGGGAGATACGGGCTTCGATATCGGACTTTTCGCCCGCGCCGTCGACGATCGTGGTGTCGTCCTTGGTGATCGTGACTTTCTTGGCCCGACCGAGCATGTCCAGGGTGACATTCTCAAGCTTGATTCCGAGGTCTTCGCTGATCAGCTGGCCGCCGGTCAGGGTCGCGATGTCCTCAAGCATCGCCTTTCGGCGATCGCCGAAGCCCGGAGCCTTCACCGCCGCAACGCGCAGACCGCCCCGAAGCTTGTTGACCACGAGCGTAGCCAGAGCTTCGCCCTCGATGTCTTCGGCGATGATGAGCAGTGGACGCGAGGATTGAACAACAGCCTCAAGCACCGGCAGGAGAGGTTGCAGCGAGGAAAGCTTCTTCTCGCTGAGGAGGATCAGCGCATCATCGAGCTGGACCTCCATCTTGTCGGCATTCGTGATGAAGTAAGGAGAGAGATAGCCACGGTCGAACTGCATGCCTTCGACGACATCCAGTTCGGTCTCGAGGCTCTTGGCCTCTTCCACCGTGATCACACCCTCATTGCCCACCTTGTCCATGGCGCGGGCGATCATGTCGCCGATCTCGCGATCGCCGTTGGCCGATATGGCGCCGACTTGGGCGATTTCCTGGTTGGTGGTGACCTTTTTTGACGAGCCTTTGATCGACTCCACGACGTGAAGGACAGCCTTGTCGACGCCGCGCTTCAGGTCCATCGGGTTCATACCCGCGGCCACCGCCTTGGCGCCTTCGACGACGATCGCCTGAGCCAGAACCGTGGCGGTGGTCGTGCCATCCCCGGCCTTGTCGTTGGTCTTGGAGGCCACTTCACGGATCATCTGGGCGCCCAGATTCTCGAACTTGTCAGCGAGTTCGATTTCCTTGGCCACCGAAACGCCGTCCTTGGTCGAGCGAGGGGCGCCGAAAGACTTTTCGATGACGACGTTACGCCCCTTCGGACCGAGGGTGACGCGCACGGCATTGGCGAGGATGTTGACGCCGCGCAGCATCCGGTCGCGGGCATCGGAGGAGAAATAGACGTCTTTAGCAGCCATGGTCTTGGCTCTTTCTCTCTAACGTTGAATGGGATGGGGAGGGACTGCGATCTGACGGCTCAGTCGAGCACGCCCAGAACGTCGCTTTCCTTCATGATGAGAAGGTCTTCGCCTTCCAGCTTGATTTCGCTGCCCGACCACTTGCCGAACAGAATGCGGTCCCCCGCCTTGAGATCAAGGGGCTGAACCTTGCCGTGCTCGTCACGTGCGCCAGGGCCCACAGCGATCACCTTGCCTTCTTGCGGCTTCTCTTTGGCGGTATCGGGAATGATAATTCCGCCCTTGGTTTTTTCCTCTTCCTCGACGCGGCGGACGAGGACGCGATCTCCAAGCGGACGAAACGCCATGGATTTTCTCTCCGTTCAGACTTAGCAAAATGGTTCAAAAGCGACAGTCGCCAGCCACTCGCGCGATGTTAGCAGATGCCCCGCCCGAGTGCTAACGTGGAGATAGGAACGGCGATCCCTATCGTCAAGAGCAGCGGATATATCCCTGAATTGTCCGAGGTCGCGTCGGCGCTCGAACATCCGGGGCTCTGGCCCACGGACGCCGATATCCCGCGCCCCCGCGACGCCTGGACGCTGCGCTGCAGGCGCAGAAGAGTTCATGCTCGACGTGACGAACCTGTCCGCGAGCTCGCCGCACGGTTCCGCCGCACGTGGGAGTTCTTATCTACCGAGCTCGCGGGCCAGCATCAGCGAAGACGGCCAAATGAACCTTGAATTTCAGTTTGGTCGCGACAGTTACGCCCCCCTGACACCCGGACATGTCAGGGGAGGTCCGCGTCTGCGGGCGGTTCCGTCGACCGGATAGGCAATCAGCGCATGCCGACGGGCACTCGCTCAGCGTCACGCTCGGCCCTGATCTTGGCGTGAAGATCGCCATATTTCGCGAACTCCATCCGCGCTATGGTGCGGTTGTGCACCTCGTCAGGACCGTCGGCGATGCGAAGCGTTCTCTGGCTCGCATACATGCGGGCGAGTCCGAAGTCGCTGGTGACGCCGCCGCCGCCATGGGCCTGGATGGCGTCGTCTATGATGCGCAGGGCCATGTTCGGGGCCGAGACCTTGATCATCGAAATCTCAAGACGGGCATTCTTGTTGCCGGCCTTGTCCATCATATCCGCCGCCTTGAGGCAGAGGAGACGATTCATCTCGATATCGGTTCGCGCCTGTGCGACGCGCTGCTCCCAAACCGAATGTTCGGACACATATTTGTTGAAAGCCTTGCGGCTCATAAGGCGCTTGCACATCCGCTCCAGCGCGACCTCCGCCGCGCCAATCGTGCGCATGCAGTGGTGGATCCGACCAGGTCCCAGCCGGGCTTGGGAGATCTCGAAACCGCGTCCTTCACCGAGGACCAGTGACTCCTCCACAGGCACGCGCACGTTCTCGAGCAACACCTCCGCATGGCCGTGCGGGGCATCATCATAGCCGAAAACCGGGAGCATCCTCAGCACCTTGACGCCTGGTGCGTCGAGCGGAACAAGCACCTGGGACTGTTGCTGATGCGGGGCGGCGTTGGGGTTCGTTTTGCCCATGACGATAGCGACTTTGCAGCGGGGATCGCCAACGCCGGAAGACCACCATTTGCGGCCGTTAATCACGTAGTGGTCGACGTCGCGCTCGATCCGAGTCTCGATATTGGTCGCGTCCGAGGAAGCCACGAGCGGCTCAGTCATCAAGAAGGCCGAGCGGATATCGCCGTTCATCAGCGGGCGAAGCCAACGCTCCTTCTGTTCGCGTGTTCCGAACCGGTTGAGCACTTCCATATTGCCGGTGTCCGGGGCCGAGCAATTGAATACCTCCGAAGCGAAGCTGACGCGGCCAAACATCTCGCAGATCGGCGCATATTCGAGATTGCTAAGTTGAATGCCTTCGAACTCGAAGCTGTCGTCCACCGGCGGCACGCCGGAGTGCGGCGGCATGAACATGTTCCAAAGCCCGGTCTTTCTGGCCTTGACCTTGAGCTCCTCGACGATGGGGATGACCTTCCATCGCTCGCCGGCGTGGGCTTGTTCCTCATAGATTGGGACGGCGGGAAGGATATGCTCATCCATGAAGTCGGAGACCCGCTGAATGAGTTCCTTCTGGCGGGGGGAAAAATCAAAATCCATGGTCGGTCTCCGGTTTCAAACGGTTGTTCGAGGCATTTGGCACGGCGCGACGGGCGCGGGCAAGGTAAGAGGGCTTGGCTTGTGGCCTAAGGGCCGAAGGCGGTTGAGGCCGTGAGCTTACGCAAATCCTCGGGGAAAAAGATCTCCTCCGAATGCCGGGCCAACTCTGCGGCTGTGTAAGGCCCCTGGGGGATGAAGCCGGTGGTTTCCAGCATTCGAATTTCTCGCACCCCTCGGGATGAAACCCCAAGCACGATGCCCGTGCGATCGCCAGAGAGGTCGCTGACCAGATAGAGCACGGCGGGGGCGACGGCGCTTTCGGGTAGGCTCAGAGGGTCCGGCTCCCGGTCGCGGCGACCCGGCAAATCGGCGGTCATCCGCGTGTAAGCGCCGGGCGCAAGACCGAAGACCCGGATACCGTATCTGCGTCCCTCTATGGCAAGCACTCGCATGAAACCATAGAGTCCCGCCTTGGCCGCCCCATAATTGGCCTGCCCGAAATTTCCGTAGAGACCGGAGGTCGAGGAGGTTTGGACGATGACCCCCTTGACCCCATTGTCCTTCATCCATCGCCAGACCGGCAGGGTGACGCAATAGGCGCCCTTGAGGTGGACCTTCATGACCGCGTCCCAATCCGCTTCGCTGGTATTGGCGAAGCTCCGGTCCCGCAGGATTCCGGCGTTGCTGACCAGGATGTCGACTCGGCCGAAGGCGTCCAGCGCTGTGTTCAGGATGGCCGCGCCACCCCCGACGGTCGAGACGTCGTCACCATTGGCCACGGCCCTGCCGCCGGCGGCGGCAATGGCATCGACGACCTTCTGGGCGGCGGATCGGTCGGCCCCGGCGCCATCCCTCGCGCTTCCTAGGTCGTTGACCACGACTGAGGCGCCTTCTCTTGCAAAGAGCTCGGCATAGGCCTTGCCGAGGCCATTAGCGGCGCCCGTGATGATCGCGACCTTGCCCTCCAGAAGTCCCATCTCTCTGGCTCCCTAAATGCTCTGTGCGACATCCTCCGCCCGGAGCCGAATTGGAGCAAGTGGCGGTCCTCAACGCCGAGCGCGGAAGAAAGAGCGCAGCAGAACCGCCGATTCCGGGCCCAGGACACCTGATACGAGGGCGGGACGCCAGTGGCAGGTGGGCTGGTCGAAGACCCGCGCCCCATGCAATACGCCGCCGCCTTTGGGATCCGAGGCGCCAATGATAAGGTGTCCGATCCGCGCGTGGCTGATCGCTCCCGCGCACATGGCGCACGGCTCTAATGTGACCGCCAATCCAAGGCCGGTGAGCCGATAATTGCCGACGAGTTTGGCGGCAAGGCGAAGAGCCAAGATCTCTGCATGAGCTGTGGGGTCTGATCGCGAGATCGGCGCATTCGATCCGGCCGCGATCACCGCGCCGCTCTGGGGCTCGAACACCACGGCGCCGACCGGGGTCTCGCCAGCGCGAGCGGCGGCTTGCGCCTGATCCAGCGCCAAGCGCATCATGGCGAGATCATGGTCGCGCATCGCTCTCAACGAAACGACGCTCGGGGCCGAGGTCAAGACGCATCAGCGCAGATCCCGCCGCCTGAAGACGCCTTCGCCTCTGATGGGGAGAGGATCGCGAAGGTTTTGGCGCGCTCCGGAGTGGCCTCGCGCCGGGAAATCGAACGCCTAGTCGCGGCCGGCCGAGTGACGCTCAACGGCGCGATTCTGACGACGCCTGCGGTCAGGGTGAGAGCTGAAGACACCCTCGCTGTGGATGGCAAGGTCATCGGCGCCGCTGATCCGGCGCGCCTCTTTCTTTATCACAAACCCCCAGGTCTGGTGACCACGCATCGGGATCCCGGCGGGCGGCCAACGGTGTTTGACGGTCTGCCCAAGGGGTTGCCCCGCCTGATCTCGGTAGGCCGTCTCGACCTCAATTCCGAAGGGCTCCTCCTGCTGACCAACGACGGCGAGCTGTCGCGGGCGCTGGAGCTTCCAGCGACGGGATTGCCGCGCCGCTACCGCGCCCGCGCCAGGGGAGTGATCGATCAGGCTCGGCTCGACGATCTGGCCGAGGGAATCGACATTGCAGGCGTGCGCTATGGACCGATCACGGCGCGTCTCGATAAGGTCAAGGAGGCTGCGGGCCGCAACTCCGCCAACCTTTGGATCTCGGTCGTTCTCACCGAGGGGAAAAACCGCGAAGTCCGTCGCGTGCTAGAGCACCTCGGATTGAAGGTGAATCGCCTTATCCGTCTAGCTTATGGGCCCTTTGCGCTCGGCGAACTGGAGCGTGGCGGCGTCCAGGAAGTCGATCCCCGGGTCGTGCGCGAGCTGCTCGCCCCGTACATCTCGCCAAGGAACCTGCCGACGGGGGACCGCGCATCCTGGCCGCCCGCAGGAAGGGCCGCCAGCGATGGCCCTGAGCGCGATGTTCGGCGCGGGGCGCCGCCCCAGGGGCCGTACCCCCAGGCCTCATGCCCCCGCCCCACAAATACGCGGCGCGATCCCCACACCTGGCGCGCATCCGACGCCGTGACGCCCCGTCGCGGCCCGCCGCGCCGGCCTCGCTGATTTTAGCCTAATCGCTCAGACTGCATTCCCGCTCATTGTCCGGCGGGCTGAGATCCTGCCGGCGAACCCCGGTAAGCCGTCGTAGAAGAGGCGCGTGCACGACCGCCTCGGTGATAATGAAATAGCCAACGACCAGACTCAAATCCTCGACCAGCGAGAAGGCCGAGATCTGTGTGCTTTCCGGCTGAAAGTTAAGCGGCTCGAGCAAGAGCACAATGAGCATGTTGTGAGCGGCGTGGACGCCTGTGGAAAATTCGATGCCGCCCAGCCTCAGTGTCATATAGGCGAAGCCGCCGCCCATGATGGCGCGGGTCATGAAGGCGTCCGGGTTGAAGTCGAGGTGCGCGGCGGCGAACACCAGGCCTGTTCCGACGATCAGAACGGCGGAATGGGCGTTGAATGCAGCCAGCCGACGCAGAAGCCAGCCCCGGAAGACCAGTTCCTCGGCGGCGGCGGCCGGCAGGAGCAGGAGCGCCGCGGCGCCATAGGCGATACGATCTGGCAGCCCCGCGCCGATAGTGAGGATGGGCGGCGCACCGTCGCTGGCGAACTGACGTTCAGCCACGGCCAAAGGCGTCAACATCAGGATTGCCAGAATCATGCCGGCGGCCACCAGTCGCCAGCGAATCTGCGGCGCTGAGGTCATGGCCTTGTGCAACGGCTCGCGAGCGACGGCGACGGCGAAGGCCGCGAACACCAGAAGGAAGCCCCCGTCCACAGCCGCCGTCACCACCAGTCGAGCGATCTGGACCGGCAGTCCTTCCGCGGCCGGATTCACGAGAACCCGCGCGGCCTGCGCCAGCCCCTGAAGACCCTGAGGCGCAAGGCCGATCGCAGTGGTGAAGCCGACCATCGTCAGGCACCAGGCGGCGATCCCGGCTACAGCCGCGACGACGAGGCCGCCCAGCACCGCCCCGATCAGTCTGAGAAGGTTGCGGTCCGATGCCGGTCGTCCGTCAAGAAAGGGCGACTCGGCCAGCCCGGACCAGACTCCCATCATGCACCTGGCTCCTCGCCTGACACCAAGGGCACTCGCCCGGCCCCCCTGTCATCCTCTAAGACTGATCGAAACCCAAGGGCGCAAATGAGA
Organism: Pseudomonadota bacterium; assembly: GCA_021808285.1. GTDB lineage: Bacteria > Pseudomonadota > Alphaproteobacteria > Caulobacterales > Caulobacteraceae > Acaudatibacter. The sequence continues at coordinate 22,666 of JAKBBV010000001.1, forward strand.
ATCATCGCCGGAGACCACCGCGGGCGGTCTATTTCGACGCCACAGGGGCTGGGCACCCGTCCGACCTCCGATAAGGCGCGCCAAGCCCTGTTCAATGTCCTTGGGCACGCCGTTTGGGCGCCGCCGCTTCCGGGGGCGCGGGTGCTCGACATGTTTGCGGGATCCGGGGCTCTGGGCCTCGAGGCGCTGTCCAGGGGCGCCGAGTTCGCCGCCTTTATCGATATGGCGCCTGCTGCGGTCACGGCTTTGAGCAAAAATATAACCTCTTTGCGCCTGGACGCGCGGGCCCAGGTGCTCAAGCGCCACGCGGGGCGCCTGGGGAACTGGAGCGGCGTCCCCTTCGCCTTGGTCTTTTTGGATCCACCTTATCACAAGGGCCTTGTCGCGCCGGCGCTCGAGGGATTGGCGAGGGGCGGGTGGCTGTCGCCGGCGGCAACCCTGGCGGTGGAGCATGGGGCGGAGGAAGTTCTCGTAACTCCTGACTTTATGGGTGAGCTTGATCAACGGACATGGGGTGCGGCAACGGTGAGCTTTCTGCGGTATCTTGGCTGAGCCCGATCAGCGACGGCCGAACAGGCGCTCGATGTCGGCCAGCTTTAGCTCCACATAGGTGGGCCGACCGTGATTGCACTGGCCGGAAAGCGGCGTCGTCTCCATGGAGCGAAGCAGGGCGTCCATCTCTGCGGCCTGTAGCCGACGCCCGGCTCGGACCGAGCCATGGCAGGCCATGGTGGAGCAAACCTCAGCCAATCGCTCCCCAAGTATGAGGGGAGAGTCATTCTCGGCCAGGTCGTCGGCGATATCCCGCACGAGCCCCGCCGCATCGGTATCGCCCAGCAACGCCGGGGTCTCGCGAACCAGGACCGCGCCAGGGCCGAAAGCCTCCAGGACCAGGCCGAGTGCGGCGAGTTCCTCGGCCCGGCTCACCAGTCTTTCTGCGTCCGCAGGATCAAGCTCCACCACTTCGGGCAGGAGCAGAGCCTGTCTCGCGACGCCACCTTCGGCCATCTGCGCCTTCGTGGCCTCATAGACCAGACGCTCGTGCGCCGCGTGCTGATCGACAATGACCAGGCCGTCGCGAGTCTGGGCGAGGATATAGGTCTCGTGAAGTTGAGCGCGCGCGGCTCCGAGTGGATACTCGACCTCAGGGACCGCTGAAGTGGGATCCGCTCCAGGGACAGAGGGGCCCGTTGTCGGACCGATCCAAGGCTCGGGGCGGGCGGAGACGCCGCTGAGGCCGGGAAGGTCAGGTCCAGTCGCAGCGCGGCCATAGTGCGGCGCCCACCCCCCTTCCCGCCAGACCGAGGCGCCTCCCGGATCTGGGCCCGAGCGAAAACGGCCCAGGGCTTGGCCGGCAATGCTCGTGGACGCTCTGTGGCCTGCCCCCGCAAGGGCATGGCGCAGCGCGCCGATGATGAGGCCCCTGGCGAGACCGGGATCGCGAAAGCGCACCTCGGCCTTTGCGGGATGGACGTTCACATCCACAAGGCACGGGTCCAGATCCAGGAAGAGGACCGCCACGGGATGCCGTTCTCGCGCCAGCACGTCGGCATAGGCGGCTCGCAGCGCGCTGGAGAGCAGGCGGTCTCGGACCGGGCGCCCATTGACGAAAAGATATTGATGCTGCGCTCCGCCCCGACTGAAGGTTGGCAGGCTGGCATATCCTGTTAGTCGAAGTCCTTCGCGTTCCTGATCCAGTTCGAGCGCATTGTCGGCGAATTCGCCTCCGAGTACCGCCGCTATCCGGGCGAGCCGTCCGGTGGGGCCGTCGCCCGCCTTCGGAAGCCTCAGCGCCTTGCGGCCATCGAGATCGAGAGAAAAAGCGACCTGGGCTTCGGCCAAGGCCTGGCGCCGCACCGCCTCGGCGATCGCCATGTCCTCCGAGCGCGCCGATTTCATGAATTTGAGACGGGCCGGCGTCGCGGAAAACAATTCGCGCACCTCCACGCGCGTTCCATGCGGATTCGGGAATGGTGCTGGAAAGGGACCCTCAAGGCGGCCGGCGTCCACCGTAAGCCCGTGCGCCTCGTCCACGCCACGAGGTCGGGAGGTCAAGGAGAGCCGCGCCACCGAGCCGATGGACGGCAGGGCCTCACCACGGAAGCCGAGAGTGGCGATGCGCAGCAGGTCGTAGGCCCCAGATCCGTCGGGCGACAGTTTGGATGTGGCGTGACGCTCGACCGCCAAGAGCAGTTCTGCGGCGGACATGCCATCACCGTCATCAGCGACGAGAATGCGCGATAACCCGCCTCCCTCGACCTGGATCTCGATTCGCTGCGCCCCGGCGTCGAGGGCGTTCTCCACCAATTCCTTTACCGCGCTGGCGGGCCGCTCGACCACTTCGCCCGCGGCGATGCGGTTGATTAGATCCGGCGGCAAACGGCGGATGGTCATGGTGAGACTATAGCGGGATTCCCGGGCAGGCCGGAATCACAAACCCTGTGGCCCGAAAGCCGCAGCGAGAGGCCCCCTTCCTGATGGGCTCGCCCTGACTCTTGCGATCTTCGCAGGCGCACAACATATGGGCTGTATGGCAAGGCTTGATCATGCTTTTTCCGAAGCGTCGGGAGCGATGGCCCGATTGCGCCTCGGATTCTGCGCTGTGACCCTTGCCGCGGCCCTCCTGGTTCCGTTGAGCTCGGCCCTTGCTGCGGAGATCGCGGTGAGTGTGGCGGGCGTCACCTCTGCCCAGGGACATGTTCGGGTGTCGCTGTGCACGCGTGAGACGTTTCTCACATCCAATTGTCCTTTCGAGGGTTCCGCTCCCGCCGAGGCTGGGGTGACGGTGATCCATATGACCGACATTCCTCCGGGGCGTTATGCCATCCAGGCCTTTGACGACGACCTCGACGCCGGCCGGGTGCACTTCAATCTCCTCGGACTGCCGCGTGAGCGGATCGGATTCTCCAATGACGCCCCGCTGCACCTTCGCGGGCCCCGGTTCGACGAAGCCTCGTTTGATGTGGGCGAGCCGGTTCGCAAGCTCCGCTTGCGTCTTCGCCGCCTTGCGCCCAGCCTTCACGGGGACGGGAACCCAACGCCCTAGTTGGCCGCCAGGGATGCCGCCTCCAGGGCCCTGGCGAAACGGCCGATCACCGGCAGAACCTGCGTCGTGGGCTGGAACCCGCGGGTGATCGGCACATAAGATCCATCCGGAGATGGCCCGAGGATGAGGGTGGGAAAGCCCGTCACGCCGGCTCGCTGGGCGATGGCGTAGTCATGCCACGCCGCCTGAATCGCCTCTTCGGACTCCATTTCGGTCATGAACGCGTCCGCATCGAGGCCAAACTCGCAGGCGTATTCCGCGAGTACCGCCAGGTCGGTGATATCGGCTCCGTCCGCGTAGAAGGCCTTCTGAAGTGCGTGCAGCGCGTCAAGCTCGCGGCCGGGTGCATGGCGGCGAATCACGGCGACCGTCCGGGCGGCGGGATCGGTGTCGTAAATGAATCCGGGCGTCGACAAGGCGGTCGCGCCGAACGGCTGGCCCGACGCTTCGGTCACATGTCCCCAATGGTCACGCAGGCGATCGCGGGCCTCATCGGTCATGGGCGTGGTCTCGCCCGGGCGCAGCCCGCCCAGAACAAGCCGGATTGGCAGGGTATCGGCGAAGCTTTCCTGGATCGCCGCGATCACAGGGGCGAATCCCCAGCACCATGAGCACATGGGGTCGGCGAAATAGATGAGTTGGCGATCTCCCAAGCCCCCCCCCTTCCCGAACAGTCTGGGGGGCGCCGGTAAATGAGCGAGCGCCATCCAGGATGCGCAATCTTCGACCTGTGAGGACGAGGACTGGCCGGATCGAACCCTCCGTCCAAAGCCCTGCACCCCGACAGCGAACCTGCGCCGAAGGGTAGGCCCGACTTCCGAACCGGCCCTCTGGCGCCTTCGGATCGGTCCACAATACGGTCATTGCCGCAAGCCCCTTCATCGGCTCAGACAACACGGATGCCTCTTTTTTGGTCGGGGCTGCCACTGTTTGAGGCGCGTCATTCCGCAGCGTTGACATTGTATGGCCGCGGCTCTGCTGAGCCTATGGCGAGGGAGAAGGCCCCGGCAAGAGCGGGGGATCATCGTACGGAACCTGTTCGCCGCTGTGGGCGGGCCTGGCCTTGAGGGCGCGCGCATGAAGTTGATCATCGCTATCGTCAAACCCTTCAAGCTCGATGAAGTGCGCGAGGCGATCAGCGCCGCGGGTGTCGAGGGAGTGACGGTCACCGAAGTCATGGGCTACGGCCGTCAGAAGGGACAGACAGAGATTTACCGCGGCGCCGAATATCAGGTGAATTTTGTTCCCAAGGTTAAGATCGAAGCCGTGGTCACGGATGAAACAGCGCCGCGCGCGGTTGCCGCGATCCAGGCCGCGGCGGTCACCGGCAAGATCGGCGACGGCAAGATTTTCGTCCTCAATGTTGAGGATGCCATCCGGATCCGCACCGGAGAGACGGGGGTTGCGGCGATCTGATCGCGCCACTCTCATGGGGCGGGCGTCGCAGGAGCGGGGCCCCGAAGCCCATGGCTTAAAGATGACATCGCCTTACAAGAGCAGGGACTGAGTAACCAAGATGCGTAAAAGAGATGCCAGCCTCAGACTCTGGGGGGGTGGGACGACGATCGCGGCCCTGGCGGCGCCCGCCGTGACTTGGGCCCAGTCCACGGCGCCGAAGATCGATTCGGGCGACACAGCCTGGATGCTCGTTTCCTCGCTCCTGGTCCTGATGATGACCATACCGGGGCTGGCGCTCTTCTATGCTGGCATGGTGCGTCGAAAGAACATCCTGGCCACCCTCGCCCAGAGTTTCGGCGCCACCTGCGTTATCACTGTCCTCTGGATGATCGCCGGCTATTCCCTGGCCTTCACGGGATCAGGGCCTTGGATAGGGGGCTTCACATATGTCCTCCTCAAGCCACTGGGGCTCACCTCGATCAGCGCTCTGGCGCCGACGATCCCGGAATCCGTCTACATGATGTTCCAAATGACCTTCGCCATCATCACGCCGGCGCTGATAGCCGGCGCCCTGGCGGACCGGATGAAGTTTTCCGCCTTTCTGCTGTTCATGGCCGCCTGGCTGTTGCTCGTCTATTGCCCCATCGCCCATTGGGTCTGGGGCGGCGGCTGGCTCGGCGCCGCCGGGGCCCTGGACTATGCTGGCGGCACCGTGGTGCACCTGAATGCTGGAACTGCGGGTCTGGTGGCTGCTCTGATGCTGGGCAAGCGCAAGGGCCTGGGGACGGAGAGCTTCGCGCCCCATAACCTCGCCTACAGCGTCATCGGAGCTTCGCTTCTTTGGGTCGGCTGGTTCGGCTTCAATGCAGGCTCGGCCCTCACCTCGGGCTTCAACGCCGGCATGGCGATGGTCGCCACCCAGATCGCGACGGCGGGCGCGGCCCTGGCCTGGATGGCGGCGGAATGGGCCGTCGCCAAGAAGCCGTCGGTGCTGGGCATGGTCTCCGGGGCCGTGGCGGGTCTCGTCGCGATCACGCCGGCTTCGGGCTATGTGAACGCGTCGGGCGCCCTCCTCATCGGTCTGGCCGCAGGGGCGGTCTGCTATCTCTCAGCCGTCCACCTCAAGCACAGGTTCGGATATGACGACGCTCTTGACTGCTGGGGCGTGCACGGAGTGGGCGGGGCGCTCGGCGCAATTCTCACGGGCGTGTTCGCGATGAAGGAGATCAATCCCTCGGCGGCGCCCAAGGGCGGCTGGCTTGAAGGGAACTTTCACCAGCTCGCGCTTCAGGTCCTCGATGTGGGTGTCACCTTTGTCTATTGCGCGGCGGTGACGGCGGCCATTCTGTTCGTGCTCAAGGTGACGATCGGCATCCGGGTCAGCGAAGACGTCGAGCGCGAGGGGCTCGACATCAACTTGCATGGTGAGGTGGTGCACGCCTGATCGCCGGGCTTCGCCAGAAGGAGAGGAGCCACGCGCTTATCGCCCTTAGCCGCATCGGCAACCCTTGGGCCGCGAGAAAGGCCAGGATCGCCCATAGCGGGACGATCCAGGCCATGCGCATCTGATAACGCGGAAAAACGCCCGAAACGGCCCCGCAGAAGAGCGCATTGCCCAGGGTCAGCAGAAGCACCGCGAAGGCCGCCGTCGCATCCCGGCCTTCCAGGGGCTTGAGGGCTAGGCGTCTGGCAAATGGCGCCAAGCCGGCGACGAGCCTCAAGACCAGATAGGCGGCTGAGAGCGCCAGGGTCGCGCCGATGGCGTATTGAGAGTCAATCTGAAAGGCCGTGGGATAGCAGAGGTTGGGCCGGCGCACACACACGCTCAACGGGGGAAATGGCGGCGAAAAGCCTGGGCCGCGAGCCGTCAGGGCAAAGTCGCGATAGCCGAGCGTATCGATCACCGTGACGTCCGCCGTCTCCCGCCAGGCGTCTCGCAGCAGGTCAAGCGTGGTGCGCCACGGCTCCAGTCTGAAGACAGCGGCGACGAAGGCCGGCTCCTGCCGCGTCATGGCCAGACGCACCGCGTAGGGCGCCGGCTCGTACACGCCGGAGGTCTTGCTGGGCGACCAGAGAATGGCGTTGGCGTCAGTCATGGGACGACCCAGATCGGGACAGAGCGCCAAGGGCTCATGCTGGGCGCAAGCCTTGGTGAGATAGTCACGCCCTGGACCGTCAGCGAGTAGGCGCGCGGTGAGAAAAGGGGGGCGGGACAAGGGCCGGTGGGCCAGCGCCTGCACAAGGCGGGGATAGGCGAGGAAGGCGAGCGTCGCGGCGAGGGCGGCGACGAGGCATATGGCTATGCCCGGCAGGGTGTCTCGGGCCTTGACCCCTCTGAGCGCGAGGCCCGCCAGGGCGGCCGCGACCACGGCCATGAGGATCGGCGGATTGGAGGCATGAAAGCTGAGGGCGAGGCCAAGTCCCAGGCCCAGGCCCCATCGCTCCGGGATCGAAAGGCGGTCGAAATAGAAGACGAGCAGGACCGCAGCGAGGCCGAGATAGCCCATGAATACGTCCGGCATCATGAGGATGGCGAACCAGGGAAGACTGGTGGCCAGGGTCATGATCCCGACCACGGCCAGGAACAGGGAGAGGCGCAACTCGCCGATCAGCACCCTGACGCTCAAAGCGATGAGAATTGATCCCGCCAGGGCCTGCAGCGCCGCCATGGCCCAGGCGGAGCCCCGGTTGGTCACGCCGAAGAGGAGGAAGCTGTAATAGGGCGACCGGGCTCCCGCCATGGTGAAGAAGAGGCCGAGATCGGCCCGGTGACGCATGAAGGCGAAGCCGCCCCGCGGATCCAGACCCAGCCGCTCCATCAGCCATTGCCCGACCAGTTCATAAGCTGAGGTGTCAGGAAAGACGTCGGCGTGGCCGATCAGGAAGGCCGGAGTCATCAGGACGAGGGCGCCGAGCCCGATCGCCGCCAGAACGGCGCCGCGCCGCGACAAGGTGGAGTGGCCCATGGCCGCCCGATCAGGCGGCGTCGCGCCAGTCCTCAGCCGTCGTCATCACCGCTCTCAGCCTTGGACGAGTCGCCGCCGGGGCCAGGAACCCGGCCTGATTGCCGCCAAGGATCGCCAGCAGGAAGCCGCCCAGGACCGATTGGGCCCCGAGCGTCAGGAGCAAGACGCCGAGCACGGCGGGGAGCACATTAACCGCCCGGACGAAATCCCGCGCCGACCAAGCGAAGACCACGGTCACCAGGTCGGCAAGGCCGAGCGCGCCGGCCAGGGCGCCGAAGACGAGCATCGACTCCAGATTGATCACTCCAGCCAGCCTCGCCACCCATCCCGCCGGGGCGCGATAGCCGGATCGGACCTGATGTAAATGGGTGGCCATGCCCATGATCGCGGCCAAGTGACCGAGCGCTACCAGAGAGCCCGCGAGAATGACCCAGTAGTCGCCGAAAAAGAACAGCTTGCGCGGCGCCAGCAGCGCCGCTCCGCCGGCTAGGGCGAGGATGACGACGCCCGCCCCGGCCATGACCATGGCCGGCAGCGTGAAGACCCACCAGGGGCTCAACATGAAGAGATAGCGCAGATGACGCCAGCCGTCGCGCCACGGGCGCAAGTGAGGGGGGCGGTCGCGCAAGTCGGGCGACAGGGTCGCGGGGCGTTCTGCGATCCGCTCGCCCTTGAGGACGGCCTTGATCACCATCTCGCTGGCGAACTCCATGCCGTCGCCTTCCAGGCGAAGCCGCTCGAAACAGTCCCGGGTCAGAGCGCGCAGGCCGCAATGGGCGTCGCCGATCTTCGAGCCGAAGAGGATGTTGAGCAGCCCGGTCAGCAAGGGATTGCCGATATAGCGGTTCTTCCACGGCATGGCGCCCGGCGCGATCCCGCCCTTGAACCGCGAGCCCATGCACAGGTCCGCGCCGTCGATCAGCGCCCCCACCATGTCCGCGGCTTCGCGAAAATTGTACGAGCCGTCGGCGTCGCCCATCACCAGATAGCGACCATAGGCGCCGGAGAAGCCGCCCCGCAAGGCCGCTCCATAGCCCTTCTCGGCGACCGGCACGACCCGCGCCCCCAGGGACTCGGCCAGCGCCTGGCTTCCGTCCGTACTGCCATTGTCGGCGACAACGATCTCGCCGGTGAGCCCGAAGCGCGCGGCGATCAAGTCCAGCGCCTCGCGGCAGGCGTCGATGCACGGCGCCAAAGATTTGACCTCGTTGAGACAGGGCATGACGAACGACACGTCCACCCTCGTCGCCTCGCGGCGGAGACCCGAATTGCCGTCCACTTTGCCGCTCCTCGTGATGGATCGAACCTGTGAGGTCGCGGCGCTCTCACTCCGCCGCCCGCGGCCAGCCCCCCGACCCGACCGCACTGTTCACTAATCCGTGAACACCAGCCCGGAATCGCAGATTTCCACGCGCGCGTAAAGGCCGACGACCCTCGAGGATCGTCGGCCCTGACTGTGGGCGAAAAATGAAGCGGCCTGGGAAGCGGCTCAGTCTTTTGCCGCCGTCCCGGTCCTAGTGATGAAAATCGCCATGGCCCCAGTGGTCGCGGTGTTCGCGCCAGTCCTCTCCGCGCCAGCCGTGATGACGCCAGTACCACTCCCGATAGGGAACATAGGTGAACTGTCCGCCGCCGACGCCAACCCAGGGATTGTATCCGGCCGGGATATAGGGAGCGGGGCCGGGGTAGTAGAAGGCGGGAGCATTCGGTTGCATGACGAGGCCCGGCGGGCATCCGTTGTTCGCCGCCTGCTGCTCGCCGATCGCGTGACCGGCGACCCCGCCAACCACCGCGCCCCCGGCCCCGCCCAGAAGCGCGCCGCCGATGCCACCGTGGGCCACGCCGCCGCCTAGAATGGCGCCCAGGGCCCCGCCGATCACCGCGCCGGCGACCGTGGAGTGATTTGTCGGCTCGGCGCAGTATTCCTGCGCCCAGGATTCGTACCGCTGGGCATAGGCCGCGTCGATCTGCTGCGCCTCGGGGCTATAGGCGTCGGGCGGGGGCCCGTAGTCGCCCGGCGCGCCAGGGCCGGGCTGGCCATAGCCCGGCGGAGGTCCGCCATAGCCTTGACCGCCGTATCCTGGCTGCCCGCCATAGCCGGGTCCGCCGTATCCCGGATAGCCTTGAGCGCCGGCGGCGCCGGCCGCGAGCAGGGCGGCGATCGCGGTCAGCGCGGTCAGAGCCCGTCTCGGGGTCTTGGTCGTGATCATGCTCGGTCCCTCCTCTGGGGCTGATGACGGGAGCGATGTGCCCCAGATCGCGTGAACCCCTGCTGAACGCAGATGTGCGTGTTTCGGTCAGGTATCAAGCCTGTTTCGCGCGCCCGTTCGACGCGCGGCGCGGCGGGCGAAGCGGTCCGGTTCCATGAGGGCGGCCGCGCCGCGGGGCAGGGGCGAGGGGAGGCCGAGGATCTGGGCGGCCAGATGCTCACCCAGCAAAGGCGCCAGGACAAAGCCTCGGCCACCCAGTCCGGTCAGGGCGAATAGGCCGGGCGCCAGGGGACCGACGATCGGCAGATAGTCAGGGCTCGCCGCCCTGATTCCGACCCAGGAGCGGAGCGGGACTTCCGAGAGCCTTGCGGCGAGAGCCGGGATGCGCGGGGCTAGGGCCGCAAGATTGCGCGCCCGGTCTTCGCCGCGAGCATCGCGGCCCTCGTCATCGCGGTCGTGGGTGGCGCCGAAGGCGAGACCGTCCTTCAGGGGCAGGATCCAGGCTCCGAAGTTCAGCGCCAGCCCGGGGCGAGCCTCTGGAAGCGTCGCGAATTCGGCCTGGCCGCGCACCGCCTGGAGCGGCAGGGCGGGGTGGAGCTCCCGGCTGTCGATGCCGGCCGCCAGCACCACAGACGCGGCCTCTGCGAGGAGCCCGCCTTCGGGGTCCATCACACGCCAGCCGATCGTCGACGGCTCCAGACTCGCCGCGCATCCAGGGAGGACCTCTCCTGACCAGGCCTCGAGTATCGCAGCCGGATCGACCACTCGCGCCGTGTCGAGGGCCAAGGCGGGGCCTGAGGCGCCGTCGAGGAAGGTCGAAGCCTCCACGGTCCGGGCCGCGCCCGGCGCAAAGAGGTCGGACCCGGCGATGGCGGCGAATCGGGCGTCGTCCTTGGGGCCGGCGGCCAGATGGGCGCAGCGCCGGGCGATCACCGCGCCGGGCAGGACGTCATAGAGGTCGGCGGCGCGGCGGACGGCCTGAGCGAACAGGGCGGCGATGGGCCCGAGCCCCGCGTCCAGGCGCGGCGCCGACAGAGCCGCGGGGACCCCGGAGGCCCCGGCGCCCGGATGCCGCGCCTCTATCAGCGTCACCCTCGCCCCCTCCGCGCGCAGGGCCCGGGCGAGCGAGACGCCGGCGATCCCGGCGCCGATCACGACGATCGGCGGTCCGGGCGGCGTCCATGAGGACGAGCCGGGCGCCCTGGCCTCAAGCCTCTGGCGTTTGCGTCCGTGGCCCGGCGCCCGCGCAACCTCGAACCCGGCGCCTTCCAGGGCGCGCCGCACCTGGCCGGCGACGGTGTAGGTGGCCAGGCGCGCGCCTGGCGCGCAACGCGCGGCGACCGCGGCCATGACCTCCTCGCGCCAGAGCGCCGGGTCTCTGGCCGGGGAGAACCCATCGAGGAACCAGGCGTCTGCGGCGCCGTCCCAGGCCCGGACGGCCTCGGCGGCTTCGAACTGGGCGATGTCGAGGCTGACGCCCCAGTCTGCCATATCCAGGCGGTGGAAGCCCCGAAGGCGCGGCGGCCAAAGGGCGCAGAGCCGGGCGGCCTCGTCCGCGATCTGCGGCCAGGCGGCGAGCGCGCGACCGGCTTCGGCGCCGGTCAGAAGGTCGTTCTCGACGCTGAAGATGTTGAGGCGCGCGCCCGGTTCGCGGGTCTCGCGCCAGAGGCGGATCAGAGCGGCGATGTTGCGTCCGGCGCCGAAGCCGAGTTCGCCCACGACGAATCGCCGCCGTCCCGCCCAGGCTTCGGGAAGTCCGCAGCCCTTGAGGAAGACGACCCGAGCTTCGCCGAGGCCGTCGTGGGCGGAAAAATAGACATCGCCATGCTGGCGCGACCTGGGAGGACCCTCATCGTCCCAGAGTGCGATCGGGGACTGCGAGTCGGGCGGCGAGTCGGGGCGGCTCATCTGAGCTTCCGCGCATGCGGGAAACGAAACGGGAAACGAAAAGGGCCGCCCCGTGAGGAGCGGCCCCTGCCGTGAAGACCCGCGAACGGGCCTTCTGAAGGCGCAAGACTTATTGCTTGGCCGGAGCCGCGGGGGCGGCGTCGGTCGCGGCCGTCGAGGTCGCGGCGGCGGCGTCCATGGCCGAAGAGCTGGCCGACATGTCGGTCGCGGCCGGGGCCGAGGTCGAGTCGGAGGTGCTCGCGGCAGGCTTGGAGCAAGCGGCGGCGGACAGGGCGGCGATGGCGGCGCCGGCCACCAGCACGTTGCGGAGGACTTGGGTCATGTTGTCTTTCCCTAGGGTGAGGAGGACGCCCCTGCGACTCTCCGGCGAACCGACGAGCCCTGGACGAACGCAGGACGATTATGACGGCTTTGGCCTGCGACGCAAGACCAGACTTCACGGATGTGTGAACGCCCCTGGCGTCGCGGGGCAGTTCCCGCTCTCGGATGGACCCGCCGGCGCGCAGGCGGAGGCGGCCGCTTCGGCCTTCAGGCGGGCGATGATCTGGGGAGAGAAATAGGCGTCAGCGGGGAGATGGTTCGCCTTCTGCCAGGCGCGCAGGGCGCCGCGCGCCCGGGTCCCGATGATGCCGTCGATGTTGCCCGGATCATAGCCGAGGGTCTTGAGCGACGACTGCGCGGCCAGGCGGTCGTCGAGCGACAGGGGCGTCTCATGCGGCCAGGGAATCTGGGGTGGCGCGCCGGCGAAGAAGCCGTCGGCCAGGAGGCCCACCGTCAGGGCGTAGGCGAGGGAGTTGTTATAGCGCCGGATGACGAAATGATTGGGGAAGGCCAGGAAGGCGGGCCCCTGGGCTCCGCAGGGCAGGAGCAGGACCGCTTCAGCCGCGCCGTCGGCCCCGGTCCAGGGGCGACCATCGATGGGGGTGACGCCCCGCTCGGCCCAGGCGTAGGGCGCTTCGGCGGGCCCCTCGGCCAGGCCGTAGTCGAACCCGGCGGGCAGGGTGACCTGACGCGCCCATCCCTCGCCCCGGCGCCAGCCCGCTTTGGCCAGGAGATTGGCCGCCGAGGCCAGGGCGTCGGGCGCCGAGCCCCAGATGTCGCACTTGCCGTCCCCATCGGCATCGACGCCGTCAGCCAGATAGACGCTGGGCAGGAGCTGGGTCTGGCCCATGGCCCCGGCCCAGGAACCGACCAGATGCGTCCCCGGCGCCTTGCCCGACTGCAGGACCTGGAAACTGGCCAGAAGCTCGGACTCCGCCCAGGGCCGACGCCGGCCAAGCGCCGCCAGGGTCGAGAGGGAGCGAAAGATGTCCAGATCGCCCTGCAGGCGGCCGAACTCGGATTCGAGCGCCCAGACCCCGACCAGGATGTCGCGAGGGACGCCGAAGCGGTCCTCGATCGCAGGGAACTGCGAGATGGCGTCGCGGCGCGTCACGCCCTGGGCGATGCGCGCCGGCGTGATCTGGGCCTCCACATAGGCGCTCACCGGCCGGGCGAACTCGGGCTGGGCGGTATCGTGGGCGGCGACGCGCGGATCGGGGGAGAGCCCCGACAGGGCCTGTTCGATCAGGCCTTGCGGCACTCCCGCGGCCAGGGCCCGGGCATAGAAGGCGTTCAGCCAGTCGGTGAAATAGGGCTCGCCGCTGGCCCCCAGCAGGTCCGAGGGGGTCGGCGCGACTGGGGCGCCGGGTGCGATCGGGGCGGGCGCGTCCTGGGCCAGAGCCGTCTCGCCGGCGAAGGCGCCGGCCAGGGCGGCCCGGGAAAGCCAGAACAGAGCGTCGCGTCGGCGCATATCCCGGAGTCTAGGCTGCGTCGCGACCCGGCTCCAGCCACATCACCGTGTCTTCGGGTCCGCGTCCTTGGGCGGCGCCGGCTTCGCACGGGCGGCGGGGTTAGAGCTTGGGCGCCCGATGCAGGGCGTCTATAGTCGACATCTCCCGCGCGCTTGGTCGGGACGATGCGGAGAACGTGACCGGATGGTCGGCTTGCGCGCCCTGCGACCCGGCCTTCTGGCCGGCGCCCCCGGCGCCCTGGCGCTGCTGACGGCCGCGGCCGGGGTGATGCTGCTGGCCTCAGGGGCCACGCCCTCGGATCCGGACCGCTTCATGTGGCTGGCCAGCCACGCGCCCATCGTCCTGATCGAGGTGGCGCATTTCGTCTCCAGCCTGCTGGGCATCGTCCTGATCCTGTTGGCGTTCGGGCTGTCGCGCCGCCTGGACGCCGCTTGGGGCGCCTCCATCGCCTGCCTGCTGTCCGCCGCCATCCTGGCCCTGTTCAAGGGTTTCGACTGGGAGGAGACGGTGGCTCTCACCGTCCTGGCGGTCGCCCTGGTGCCCTGTCGCGGCGCCTTTCCGCGGCGCGCGCGTCTGACCCGGCTGGAGGTCACGCCCGGCTGGCTGCTGTCCGCAGCGGCGGCGGTGGGCGGCACCGCCCTGGCCGGCTGGTGGTCGTTCCAGAACCTCGACTACGCCAATCTCTCGGTGCTCAAGGTCATGAGCGATCAGGACGCCGAGCGCGCCATCCGGGCCTCGGTGGGCGCGGCCCTGTTCCTGCTCGTGGTCGGGGTCTGGCGGATGCTCGCGACCCCCGCCATGCCCCCTGTCATGGGCGAGACCGATCCCGACTTCGCCCGGGTCAAGTGCATTCTGCAGAACGCCGATTGTCTGGAGCCCTGGGCCAATCTGGCGCTTCGCGGAGACAAGCGGTTCCTGTTTTCCGAGAGCGGCCAGAGCTTTCTGATGTTCGGCGTGCGCGGCCGATCCTGGATCTCGCTGGGGACCCCGGTGGGCGCCCGGGAAGAGCGGCTTGAGCTGATGTGGCGCTTTCGCGAGCTGGCCGACGCCCACGCCGCGCGGCCCTGCATCTATGGCGCGGGGCCCGAGGACCTGCCGGACCTGGTGGATCTGGGCTTCACCCTGCAGAAGGTCGGCGAGACCGCGGCCGTGCCGCTCGACAGCTTCTCCCTGGACGGCCGGCGCAAGGGCAATCTGCGCCGCTCCTGGCGCAAGACCTGCGAGGAGGGGGCCTGTTTCGAGGTGCTGGAGGGTGAGGCGGTCCGCGCCTTGGCGGGGGAGCTTCGCCGTGTCTCCGATGAGTGGCTGTCCCACCATGCCGGGGGCGAGAAGACCTTCTCCATGGGCGGTTTCGAGGCCCCTTATGTGTTCGAGTTCCCCTGCGCCATGGTGCGCATCGAGGGGCGGATCATGGCCTTCGCGACCCTTTGGACCACGGCCCAGCGCACGGCCTTCTCCATCGACCTGATGCGCTATGCCGACGACGCGCCCAAGGACATCATGGACTATCTCTTCGTCGAGCTCCTGCACTGGGGCCGCGAGCAGGGTTATGTGGCCTTCGAGTTCGGCATGGCGCCCCTGGCCGGGCTGGAGGATCGGCCCCTGGCCCCCGTCCTCTCGCGGGTCGGCAACCTGCTCTTCGAGCGCGGCGAGGAGATCTACAATTTCCGCGGCGTGCGGCGGTTCAAGGACAAGTACGATCCGGTCTGGCTGCCCCGCTATGTGGCCGCGCCGAGCAAGTGGTCCATCCCCATCCTGCTCGCCGATATCGGCCTTCTGACCTCGGGCGGCATGCAGGGCCTGGGCCTGAGGGGCAAGAAGGCCAAGGATAAGGCCAGGCTTCTGGACCCGGCGCCGCACGCCCTGATGCCCCGACCGTGATGGATCGGCGTCGCCTGATCGCCGCCGGCCTCGCCGGTCTCCTCGCCGCCCCCGCCGCCAGGGCCGAAGCCCCGCCCAGGCGCGCGTCCCGCCTGATCCTGCTTGGCACCGGCGGCGGGCCGACGCCCAAGGCCCGTCGCTCCGCCCCGGCCAGCGCCATCGTCGTGGGGGACGCGGCCTATGTCATCGACTGCGGCAACGGCGTCGCGCGGCAGATGGTGCGGGCAGGGATCCCCCTGACATCCCTCCGCTGCGTGTTCATCACCCACCAGCATTCCGACCATAACGCCGACTACGGCAACCTTCTCCTGCTCAGCTGGGCCGCCGACCTCGCCACGCTCGTGGACGCCTATGGCCCGCCGCCCCTGGCGCGGATGACCGACCTGTTCCTGGAGATGAACGACTATGACATCGAAACGCGGATCAAGGACGAAGGCCGCCCGCCCTTCAAGTCGCTGATCCGGGTGCATGAGATCTCCACCGGGGGGCCGGTCATGCGCGATTCCCGGGTGACGGTGACGGCGGCCCTGGTGGATCATCCGCCTATCACCCCCGCCTTCGCCTATCGGTTCGACTGCCCCGACCGGTCCATCGTCTTCTCCGGCGATACCCGACCCTCGGCGAACCTCGTTCGTCTGGCGAACGGCGCGGACGTCCTGGTGCATGAGGTCATGTACGGCCCGGCCATGGCGCGCCTCGCCGCCTCCGAGCCCAACGCCAGGACCCTCCTGGCGCATCTGCGCGCCGCTCACACCACCGCCGAGGAGGTGGGCGCCGTCGCTGCGGCGGCGGGGGTCAAGACCCTGGTCCTCAATCACTTCGTCCCAGGCGGCGAGCCGGCCATCCCCGATCAGGTCTGGCTGGACGCGGTGCGGCCCCATTTCGCCGGCCGGATCATCGTCGGGCGCGATCTCATGGAGATCTGAGCGAGAGCCCCAAAGATCACCGCTTGAGCGTCGCCCTCACGCCAGACCCTTTTCGGCCAGTTCGCGGACGTGGGCGGAGAGGCCTTCGACAGCCGCCAGGCGCGCCAGCTCTGCGCGCATCGGCTCGCCCAGCGCGGGGATGACATTGCGCCAGCCGGTCAGGGGCTCGACCAGGCGGGCGGCGAGGTTGGGGTTGAAGGCGTCGGCGGCCAGGACCTGGTCGGCCAGGAAGCGATATCCGCCGCCCTCGGCGTCGTGGAAGCGGGCCGGATTGCCCACCGCGAAGCCGAGCGCCAGGCTGCGCACCCGGTTGGGATTGCGCGGCTCGAAGGCGGGATGGGCGGTGAGCCCCAGCACCCGGCCCAGCGCCCCCTCGCCCGGGTCCTGGGCCTGGACGGAAAACCACTTGTCGATCACCAGGGGTTCGGCCTTCCAGGTCTCGTAGAAATGGGCGAGCGCCGCCTCCGCCTCCTCGCCGCCGCGCTGGATCAGGGCCGTCAGACCGCCCATGGCGTCGGTCATGTTGGCGGCGGCGTCGAAATGGCCCTTGGCCCGGCGCCGGTCCAGCAGGTGGTCATTGACGCAAAGCATGATCAGGGCCGCGTTGCGCAGGGCCCGGCGCCCGGCCGCCGCGGCGTCGGCCGAGAACTCGCCGCCGTCCTGAAGGCCCCCGTGCAGATCGCGCAGCAGGTCGGCCAGATGCGCGGCGATGCGCCGGCGCAGGGCGTCGCGGGCCTCGTGCAGGGCGCGCGGATCGGCCGGGCGCGACATCAGGGCCAGATCGGTCTCGCTCGGCAGGGCCAGGAGAAGGGCCTTGAAGGCGGGATCGGAGGCCTGGTCGCGCAGAGCCCGGCCGAGCGCGTCGGCGAAACGCTCCTCGCCCACCTCGTCGGGGCGCCCGGCGGCGCGGCCGAGGATCAGGTCCCGCGCCAGGCCCTGCCCGGCCTCCCAGCGGTTGAAGAGGTCGGGATCGGCGGCCAGCCGCAGATAGGCGTCCCTGGCCGGCTCCGCATAGTCGAGCGTCACCGGGGCGGAGAAGCCGCGCAGGGCCGAGACCACGGGGGCTTCATCCAGGTCCGGGACCTCCAGGGTCAGGCTCTCGCCCTCCAGAAGCACGAGGCGCGTCTCGCCGATCTCCTCGCCCTCGGCGTCGATCAGGCCGAGCGCCACGGGAATGGTGAGGGGCCGCTTCGTCGGCTGGCCGGGGGTGGGGGCGGTGGACTGGCGCAAGCTGAGGGTGGCGCGCCGGGCCTCTTGGTCGAAGGCGGTCTCAAGCGAGACGCGCGGCGTGCCGGCCTGCTCGTACCAGGTGAAGAAGGGGTCGAGGTCGCGACCCGAGGCTTCCGCGAAACAGGCGATGAAGGCCTCCACCGTGGTCGCCTCGCCGTCGTGGCGGCTGAAATAGAGGTCCATGCCGGCGCGGAAGGCGTCATCGCCGATGATCAGCTTCAGCATGCGGATCAGCTCCGCGCCCTTCTCATAGATGGTCGCGGTGTAGAAATTATCGATCTTCACATAGGTCGAGGGCCGCACCGGGTGGGCGATGGGCGAGGCGTCCTCCACGAATTGGCGCCCGCGCAGGGCCCGGACCTCCTTGATCCGCTGCACGGCGTGGCCGCGCATGTCGGCGGAGAAGGCCTGGTCGCGGAACACGGTCAGGCCCTCCTTGAGGCAGAGCTGGAACCAGTCGCGGCAGGTGATCCGGTTGCCCGTCCAGTTGTGGAAGTATTCGTGCGCCACCACCCCCTCAATGCGCTCATAGTCGAGGTCGGTGGCCGTGGCCGGATCGGCCAGCAGCAGGCTGGAGTTGAAGATGTTGAGGCCCTTGTTCTCCATGGCCCCGAAATTGAAGTCGCGCACGGCGACGATCATGAAGAGATCGAGGTCGTATTCGCGCCCAAACACCTCCTCGTCCCAGCGCATGGCCCGCTTGAGGCTATCCATGGCGTAGGCGGCGCGCGGGGCCATGCCCGGATCGACGAAGATGCGCAGGGCCACCTGGCGGCCACTCATGGTGGTGAAGCTGTCTTCCAGGAGGTCAAGCTCGCCCGCGACCAGGGCGAAGAGATAGGCGGGCTTGGGGAAGGGGTCGAACCAGACGGCGTAATGGCGCCCGCCGGGCAGGGGCCCCGCATCCATCAGGTTTCCGTTGGAGAGGAGATGCGGGAAGGCTTGGTCCGCCACGATCCGAACCTCGAAACGCGAGAGCACATCCGGCCGGTCGGGATAGAAGGTGATCTTGCGGAAACTCTCGGCCTCGCACTGGGTGCAGAAGCGGCCGCCGGACATGTAGAGTCCCTCCAGGGCCAGATTGGCGGCGGGGTCGATCTCCACCTCGCTCTCCAGCACGAAGGCGTCAGGGACGTCGGCGAGGGTCAGGCCCTCCAGATCGAGCACGGCGTCATCGGGCCCCAGAGCGCGGCCATCCAGGTGAAGCGAGATCAGCTTCAGCCGCTGCCCGTCGAGGCGCAGAGGCGCGCCGGGAACGGTCCCCTCGGCCGTGTTGCGGCGCAGGGCAAGCCTGGCCTTCACCCGCGTTCCGGCAGGCGCCAGGTCGAAATCGAGCCGCACTTCGGCCACCAGAAAGGCGGGCGGGCGATAGTCGGTCAGGCGGACGAGGGGTGGGGCTTCGGTGCGCATGCCAGGAGGTCTAGCGCCTTGGAGGAGCGAGGGCGAGGGGAGGGGCGCGGCCGGCGAGGCGCGGCGGCCCAGGGGGCGAAGGGGCAACTGCGGAAAACACGATGGCGGTGAGTGAGAGATTAGCCTTCTGAAAAAACAAACTTTTTATTGCGATATCGGCGCCTGCCGCGCCGTAGGATGCGGCCAAAATGGCAACATTCCTGGTCACATCCTGGTCACGTTTTGGGAAACATTTGGCTGCGTCGTGGACGCATGTGGGTCTCGTCCTGGGCCCGCCCTTGGTCACGTCTAGGACGCAGGGCCGAGCGCGGGTGGAAGCGCGGGCGCCGTGCCGAGGTCTGGCCGCATCGCTCTTTTGAAGCCCCCTCCACCGCTTCGCGGTCCCCCTCCCCCGCTTCGCAGGGGAGGATCGCCTTTTCGCCCTTCAGGGTCGTTCTTCGCTCCGCTTCGCAGAGGCCGGTGAGGGCGCCCTCATCCTCCCCCATCGTGATGGGGGAGGGGGACCGCGGAACGCGGTGGACGGGGCTCGCCTGGGGCGAAACGTCTCCGGCCGCGGGGTCTGCCGCCGCCGGAGTGACCGGATTGCAAGCTACGGATCGAGGAGCCGGAGGCCGGAATCGCAAGGTCCCGCACGTTTTTTACGGGGCAGGGGGTCAGCAGGGGATGACCGACAGGTAGTCTGGATCGTCGGCCGCGATCTTCTGCATCAGCCTATCCCGTGTCACGATGGGAACGCGCCGGGCGCGGGCCGAGGCGATCGGGTAGCAATCTCCGGGATCTCTATGCCCGGTGGCGATCACAACCTTCGCGGCCACAAGCGCGATTCTCTGATGGATTGGAATGATCTTCGCCGTGGTGGCCCTGACAGCTTCCCTGAACCAGATATCAGCGGGTACGGCGCCAAGGTTGGGGCGTCCACGCGCGGGTGGTTTCTGACCGGCTATTTAGAGTTCCCACGCGCTGATCGGCGAGACATAAAGACAGCCGGCGTCCTGGGCGAGGCCGATTTCCACCAGCGCCTCATCGGCGAGGCCCTGTTCGCCGCTCACAAGCCAGAATAGCGCGTGAGTGTCGACCAGCAGGCCCGGCAAGGATCAGCGCTTGTGGGCGGCGGATGACTTGGGGCCCTTCGACGCTTGTGCGGCGATGGGCAGGGTCAGGTCCACGCCCTTTCTGAGCGCGAACTTGCCCTTCAGCGCGCCGACGCCGCGCACGGTGACGAACTGCCCCGTCTTCGCGTTGCGGACCACCTGGAATGAGCCCTCAAGTGAAGGATTAGCTGTTTTCACCATGGCGCCAAGATAGCGCTCTGACGCGCGAAAGTCAGCGTTTGAAGACCGGACCAGATTCATTTTTCGAGTGGCGGGTGTCGCCGATATGCCCACCGGCCCGGCTAGCCCGCCCCGCCTTCACGGGCAGTCGTTCGACGCCCTCCTCGTTGTTTTGGGTCGGCAAGGATGTGTCGGCCAGTCGTTGTTGCCTTGTAAGATATTACGGCATAACCAGCGAGCAATCGCGCTTGCTAGGCCTCTGCCCTCTGGGGCACGCACACTTGGCGGGCCTTTTTGTTTTCGGGGTCCGTGAAGGCTGCGCGGACGCCATTCGCCAAGCCCTCGCTGACCATTGACCAGCGGCTTACGAATCCTCGCGCGGACATACCCAATAGAGCTTGGCTCGCGGCCAGCGTCCGGCCACTCTCTGCTGGGCTTCTGAATGCAGGTGAGGCGGGATCATGCGCGTGAGCCACATGATGCAATCGGACGGCGACGTCCTGATCAAGAGCGAATGGGGGCCTCTGGACCAGAACTGGCCCTGCGTCTCGTTTTCGAAAAAGAGCGCCGAAGAGATGTTGCGGGGTCTGATGCCTGGGCGCGACATTTTGATCTTTGTGGGAACGTCCGGACGTCAGACGGAGAAGCCGGAGCATCGGAGTCGTCTCCTTCAGGCCGTGACCGTCGATCCCTACCAGGTGTTCGAGACGAGGCAGCTCGTACCCGCCGAACGGCATCATCTGCTGACGGACGAGAAGGGCCGCCCTCGCTGGCCGCATTCACTCAAATTTCTGAGGTCCGCCGATTTCACCGGACCTGAACTCCCCAAGGCGCGCGAGATCATCCCGTCGGGCTATCGCCGCCTTGGCTCCGAACGCCGCGTCGGGGTCGTGAAGCTTGACGGCGCCGAGCGGGATGCCGTGATGAGGCTTGAAGTGGAGGAGCGACAGATCACGCGGTATTTTGGCGTGATGACGCCTGGGGCCGGCGGCGAGGTCATGGTTCCCTCGAAGGAGGCCGCCCTCGACCGCATGGCCCAGGGGATCGCGCAGCGCGTCGCCGGCAGCAGCGGCGCCGAAAGCCAGACCGTCAACCCGGTCCGGGAGGCGGCGCCGAACATCAGGACGATCCTGGAAGACAAGTGGAACGGTTGTTGCGCCTTGTGCGGAGGGCGGATCGGCCCCGAGTACGGCAACCCCATGCTCCGGGCTTCCGCCGACAGGATCGACAGCCGCGTTCCCCGATATGATCGGGACAATACTCAGATCGTCCACCGCGCCTGCAATTGGGCTAAGAACGCCTGCACCCAGGAGGAGTTCGACGCCTGGCTTCAGATGGTGCGGCTTGGTTAGCGCAATCGACAGGCGCCGCGGTTCGCACCAGTCCCCTCACCGCGATCCCGCCCCGGGCTAGGCTACTCCAGCAACGGCTTGCAGAACTCCGCGACCTCAGCCTCGGCGGCGGGGAAGTGAAAGGGGGTCGGCGTGACCCCCAGGCTGCCATCCGCGTCGGCGAAGGCGCGGCCGGCGCTGGCCCGCGAACGCAGGGTCAGGTCGACCTTGCTTTCCAGGGTCTCGGCTTCGGCCTCCGCCTGGTGGAGCGCCGACCAATCGGCCTCGGTGAGGATTTCGGGTTGGTCAATGAGCGAAAGGCGAGCCCAGATCTGTGCTTCCTGGTTCTGCTTGTCGCGCAGCCAGGCGATGTTTCCGTAGGCGGAGGCGTAGCGACGCCGGACCGCCGGAGGCATGTGAGAAATGCTCTGATCGGCGACGGCGGTCTCCCAGATCGCGCTGTCGAGATAGGTGAAGTTGGGCCAGCCGAAGGGGCGCACCATCCGTACCGGCTGACCAGCCGCATGGCGCCGGAAGATCGTTCGCAGCTCCGCCAGACGCCGGGCCATGCACGGGGATTCGTCGAGCCGCACCTGGGCGCGGCCAGAGTCGAGGGCCAGCTCGCGCCTGAGGGCGGCGCGCGTCTCGGCGCCGACATGGCGCCAGTGCAGCCACTCGATCGCCTGTTCGCCGCCAAGCGCGATGGCGATGCCCACCACGATGACCAGGATCTCCGACAGGAACTCCCTCAGGCCGTGTACGGGCTTGGGTTTGTGGACGTGCATGCGGCCCCCGAAGGCGCCGTTCGGCGGCGCCGTTTCCGCCCATATTTGCCCAGAGCTCTCCTCTGTCCAGAGCGCGTTGGGCGACCGTCAGGCCTTCTGGAGCCCCCTCCACCCCTTCGGGGTCCCCCTCCCCCGTTGCACGGGGGAGGATCAATGTGCGCTCATCCTCCCCCATCGTGATGGGGGAGGGGGACCGCCGGGGCGGAGCCTGTCCGAGCGCGGGGACGCCGGGCCGGGCCTGACCGCCTCGCCGTTTTGAAGTCCCCTCCACCGCTTCGCGGTCGTTCGTTCGCTCCGCGACCTCACCCCCCGCTTCGCAGGGGAGGATTGACCTCGGGTCAGACTTTTCCGGCGTCGGAAGAGGCGTAATGTCGGGGCGGGAAACGCGGACCGGAGAGGTCCGGCCCGGGAGGATGACGCGGCATGGATTTCGACTTTTCCGACGACCAGAAATTCCTCAAGGGCGAGGCGCGCAAGTTCCTGGAGGCGCGCTGCCCGGTGAGCGTGGTGCGCGGCGTGCTGGACGATCCGGCGCGGTCGCACGATGCGGCCCTGTGGGCGGCCGTGGCCGAGCAGGGCTGGCTGGGAACGGCGATCCCGGAGACGGAGGGCGGGCTCGGGCTGGGCCGGCTGGAGCTCTGCGCCATCGCCGAGGAGCTGGGCCGGGCCCTGGCGCCGATCCCCTTCGCCTCCACCGTCTATTTCGTCGCCGAGGCCCTGATGCTGGCCGGATCGCCGGCGCAGAAGGCGAAGTGGCTGCCCAGGATCGCGGCGGGCGAGGTCATCGGCTGTTTCGCCACGGTGGAGCGCGCCGGCGCCCTGACCGAGGCGCAGGTTCAGGCGCGGGTGGAGGGCGGCCGGCTGAGCGGGGCGAAGATGCCGGTGACTGACGGCGCCATCGCCGACCTCGCGGTTGTCCTGGCCCGGGAGGGAGCGAAGACCTCGCTCTTCCTTGTGGAGCTGGGCGCGGGCGGGGTGACGCGCGAGGCCCTGCAGAGCCTGGACCCGACGCGCGGCGTGGCCAGGCTGGCCTTCGCCGACGCCGCCGCCGAACGCCTGGGCGAAGCGGGCGAGGGCCTCAGCCTGGCCGAAGCGGTGATGGATCGCGCCGCCGTCTATCTGGCCTTCGAGCAGGTGGGCGGGTCGGACCGGGCCCTGGAGATGGCCAAATCCTATGCCCTGGAGCGCTACGCCTTCGGCCGGCCGATCGGCAGCTATCAGGCCATCAAGCACAAGCTGGCCGACATCTATATCAAGACCGAGCTGGCGCGCTCGAACGCCTATTACGGCGCCTGGGCCCTGGACAGCGGGGCGGCCGAATTGCCCCTGGCGGCGGCCGCCGCCAGGGTCAGCGCCAGCGAGGCCTTCTGGTTCGCCGCCAAGGAGAGCCTGCAGACGCATGGCGGCATGGGCTTCACCTGGGCCGTGGATTGCCACCTCTTCTATCGCCGCGCTCAGCAGCTCGGCCTCGTCGCCGGCGGGGCCAAGGCGTGGAAGGAGAAGCTGGTCAGCCAGCTCGAACGCCGCAACGCCGCGTGAGGGGCGATGACGGGATTCGCCTCGCCCTGGACCTGCCCCCTCCACCGCTTTCAGCGGTCCCCCTCCCCCGTTGCACGGGGGAGGATGAAAAAGGACTGACCCCATGAACTTCAATGACACCCCAGAAGAAGCCGCCTATCGCGCCAAGGTGCGCGCCTGGCTGGAGGCCAACGCCCCAAAGGCGGGCGCCGCGGGCGCCGATCCGCTGGGCGATGAGGCCGGGGATCTGGGCCCGGCCCGAGCCTGGCAGAGGAAGAAGGCGGAGGCGGGCTATGCCTGCATCACCTGGCCCGCGGCCTGGGGCGGCGGCGGCGGGGCGCCCTGGCAGGCGGTGATCTTCGCCCAGGAGGAGGCCAAATTCGCCACCCCCGGCAATCCCTTCGCCATCGGCCTTGGCATGTGCGTGCCCACCGTTCTCACCTGCGGCAACGAGGCGGACAAGGCGCGCTTCGCCCGCCCGGCGGTGCTGGGCGAGGAGATCTGGTGCCAGCTCTTCAGCGAGCCCTCCGGCGGATCGGACGCGGCGGCGGCGCGCACCCGGGCTGTGCAGGGGCCGAACGGCGACTGGGTGGTCAACGGCCAGAAGGTCTGGACAAGCGGGGCGCACTATTCCGATTTCGGCCTCCTTCTGGCGCGCACCGATCCGGACGTGCCCAAGCACAAGGGCCTGACCATGTTCTGGATCGACATGCGCGCTCCGGGCGTGGAGGTGCGGCCGATCCACCAGATGTCCGGGGCGAGCAATTTCAACGAGGTCTATTTCACCGATTTCGTTCTCAAGGACTCCCAGCGCGTGGGCGAGGTGGGCGAGGGCTGGAAGGTGGCTGTCGTCACCCTCATGAACGAGCGCCTTAGCGTCGGCGGCGGGGCCAGCGGATCGAGCCACGCCCGGGTGCTGAAGCTGGCCTCCGACATCGCCACCCTGGCTGGGCCGGCCAGCAAGGACGCGGCCCTGCGCGAGAAGATCGCCGACTGGTTCGTCCAGGCCGAGGGTCTGAAATACACCACCTTCCGCACCCAGACGGCTCTGTCGCGCGGCCAGACCCCAGGGCCGGAGAACTCCATCGCCAAGGTGGTCTCCGCCAGCCTGATGCAGGACATGGCCAACGCCGCCATGGATCTGGAGGACCAGTTCGGCATCCTCACCGATCCGGCGCTTTCGCCTCTCGGCGCCAGCTTCCAGCAGATGCTGCTCTCCGCGCCCGGCCTGCGCATCGCCGGCGGCACGGACGAGATCCTGCGCAACATCATCGCCGAGCGGGTCCTGGGCCTCCCCGCCGACGTGCGCCTGGACAAGGATGTGGCCTTCAAGGACATCCCCAGCGGCCGGTGAGGGGGGACCCGCCTATTTCGGGGACGCTATATTTAATTCATGACAAGCGGGGTAGATGCCTCGGCCAAATCTGAATTAAATATAGCGTCCCCGAAATAGGCCGAAACAGGCGAAATGTTGGTAGCTGGGGGCGGGATCGAACCGCCGACCTGTGGGTTATGAATCCACCGCTCTAACCATCTGAGCTACCCAGCCAGGGCGAGGGCGGGTCTATAGGGATTTGTCGGGAGCCCTTCAAGCCGGGCTATTTCGGGGACGCTATATTTAATTCTCGATCCTGGAGTTAATAGCGGCTACGCCCGTCAGGAATTGAATATAGCGTCCCCGAAACAGCGCGACGCTGGCGTGACGGCGAGCCGGCCTCGGGGTAGGGTCGGGGCATGTGGAGACTTCCCAACCTCGTCACCGGCCTTCGGCTGTTTCTGGCCATCGTCACCTTCTTCGCCCTGGCCGGGGCCGCTCTGCTGAGCGAGAGCCTGACGCCGGATCAGCAGTTCGCCCTGGAGCGGCTGGCCTTCTGGGCCTTCACGGTCGCCGCCCTCACCGACTTCGTCGACGGCTGGCTGGCGAGGCGCCTGAACGCCACCAGCCTGTGGGGCGCGATCCTGGACCCCATCGCCGACAAGGTGCTGGTGTGCGGGGTGGTGCTGGGCCTCCTCACCCTGGGCGGCAACGGCATGGTGGCCATCCCCGCGGCCCTGATCCTGTTCCGCGAGTTCACCGTCAGCGCCCTGCGCGAGGCGGCGGCGGGGAAGGGGGTGTCCCTGCCCGTGACCCTGCTGGCCAAGTGGAAGACGACGCTGCAGCTTCTGGCGCTGGGCGCGGCCCTGCTGGTGGCCTGCTGGGGCGCCTTTGGCCTCAGCGATGATCCGGCCGTGCAGGGCCTGGCGCGCAATATCGCCAATCTCCTGCTGTGGATCGCCGCGGCCATCACCGTCGTCACCGGCCTGCAGTACTGGGAGCGCGCGCACTTCGCCCTGATCCCCCACGCCCACCCCCGCGTCCGGGGGGATGGCGCGGCCGAAGGCGAGGCTTGACGGCGCCCCCGCGCGCGGGCTCATGAGCGCCGCGGGAATTCATCAGGGAGAAGACGGATGACGCGTCGGGTTTCGCGGAGCTTCAGGGCGCGCCTGTGCGCCGCATCGGGCCTGGTTCTGGCGCTTGCGGGGGCCCATGCGGCCCTGGCCCAGGTTCAGCCCCAGCCCCAGCCGACGCCCTATCCGCCCGCCATTCCGACGCCCCGGGACATCCCCTATGTCGGCCCCCTGACGCTGGATGTGGACGCCACCGACCTCGCCCACGCCATCTATTCCGTACGCGAGAGCGTGCCCGTGGCCGGACCGGGCGATGTCATCCTGCTGTTCCCAAAATGGCTCCCGGGGACCCACTCCCCGACCGGACAGATCGACAAGCTGGCGGGCCTCAAGGTCTATGCCGACGGCCAGCGCCTGGAATGGAAGCGCGACCCGGTGGATGTCTATGCCTTTCACGTCATGGCGCCGGCCGGAGCCAAGGCGCTGGACGTGCGCTTCCAGTATCTCTCGGCGACGAGCGCCCATGACGGCCATGTGCAGGTCGATCCGAACCTCCTCAATCTGGAGTGGAACGACGTCGCCCTCTATCCGGCCGGCTATTTCAGCCGCGATATCCCCGTAAACGTCTCCGTGACCCTGCCGGCGGGTTTCGACTACGCCACGGCGCTCGACACCGATCACGCCGACGGCCAGAACGTCCATTTCAAGACCACGAGCTTCAACACCCTGGTGGATTCGCCCCTGATCGCCGGGCGCTACATGAAGCATGTCGAGCTCGACCCGGGCGGGCCGGCGCGGGTGACGCTGGACGTCATGGCGGACCATCCCGGCGACCTGGAGATGACGCCGGACGAGATCGCCGCGCACAAGGCCCTGGTGACCCAGGCCTACCGCCTCTATGGCTCGCACCATTACGGCCACTATGACTTTCTGTTCTGGCTGAGCGACCGGATCGGCGGCCAGGGCCTGGAGCATCACCAGTCCAGCGAGGACGGAACCGGGGCCAGCTATTTCACCGACTGGGCCCATACCGCGCCGATGCGCGACCTCCTGGCGCACGAATACACCCATAGCTGGAACGGCAAGTTCCGCCGCCCGGCTGACCTCTGGACCCCCAATTTCGACGTGCCCATGCGCGACAGCCTGTTGTGGGTCTATGAGGGCCAGACTCAATATTGGGGCTATGTCCTGGCGGCGCGTTCCGGCTTGATCAGCCACGAGCAGGCGATCGACGCCATCGCCGCCACGGCGGCGGCCTATGACCACCAGGTCGGGCGCGACTGGAAGGCCCTTCAGGACACCACCAATGATCCCATCACCGCCGAGCGCGCGCCGCTGTCCTGGCGGGCCTGGCAGCGCAGCGAGGACTATTATTCCGAGGGCCAGCTGATCTGGCTCGACGCCGACACCCTGATCCGCAAGCTCTCGGACGGGAAACGCTCGCTGGACGATTTCGCCAAGGTCTTCTTCGGCGTCTATAATGGCAGCTATATCACCGCCCCCTACGGCTTCGACGACGTGGTCGCCGCGCTGAACAAGGTCGAGCCCTATGACTGGGCCAAGTTCCTGCGCACGCGTCTGGACGGGCACGGCCCGGGCGCTCCCCTCGATGGCCTCGCGCGCGGCGGCTACAAGCTCGTCTACACCGACCAGCCCACGCCCTATTTCAAGGATACCGAGACGCGTCGGCACATCTTCGACGAGACCTATTCCCTGGGTCTGGCGGTGAGCACCCAGAGCCCCGGCCAGGTGGCTTCGGTGCTGTGGGACAGCCCGGCCTTCAGGGTGGGCATGACCGACGGCGACAAGATCCTGGCGGTGAACGGCGAGGCTTTCACCGCCGACGTGCTCGACAAGGCGGTCCGGGCCAAGGCCCCGGTGAGCCTGACCGTGGAGAACAACAAGGAGGTACGGACCATCACCGTCGACTATCGCGGCGGGCCGCAATATCCGCACCTGGAGAAGATCGGCGCCGGCCCGGCCAGCCTCGACGCCATCCTGACGCCCAAGGGGTAGGAGTTTCGGGGACGCGGAGAATCGGGGACGCTATATTTAATTCGGCCGCAGGATCGCGATCGGCACGTGCCTTGGCGAATTAAATATAGCGTCCCCGAATCTCCCCCGAAACTCGGGTTAGCGGATGAGGAGCTCGGCGAGGCGGCCGAGACCGTAGGTGAGGGCGGCGGCGGCATAGCCGATGGCGAGCTGGCGCGCCGCCGAGAACACCAGGCCGCGACCGGTGAACAGACCGGTGGAAATCCCGATCAGGGCCAGGGCCGCGCCGCTGGCGGCCGCGCTGGCGATGATCGCCGGCGCGCCGGTGAGGAAGAGGAACGGCGCCACGGGCACGAAGGCGCCGGCGGCGAAGAGGGCGGCCGAGGCCCCGGCCGCCGTCCAGGCAGACCCGCCCAGCTCGTCCGGATCGACGCCCAGCTCCTCTCGCACCAGGGTATCGAGCGCCGCCTCGCGGTTCTCGAACAGCCGCGCGGCGAGGGCGCGGGCCGCGGCCTCGTCCAGCCCCTTGGACTGATAGATCAGGGCCAGCTCCTCCTGCTCCATCTCCGGAGCCTCGGCCAGCTCCTGGGCCTCGGCGTCGATCTGGCGCTGGGCCAGCTCGCGCGCGCTGCTCACCGACAGCCACTCGCCCATGGCCATGGAGCCGGCCCCGGCGACGAGGCCCGCCAGGCCCGTGAGCAGAAGGGCGCGGCCTTGCACCGCCGCCCCGGCCACGCCCATGACCAGGCTGAGATTGGAGACCAGACCGTCATTGGCGCCCAGAACCGCGGCGCGCAGGGCGTTGCCGCCGCCGCCGCGATGACGCCCTTCCAGGCGCCCCACGGCAGGGCCGGAGAGACCCTGGCCGGCGCTGACCGCGGCCTGGAGCACCCGGGCGTGCGAGCGCTCGTCCGCCGGCATGCCCTGCGCCGCGGCCTCGGGCTGATCGTCATAGCCGCCGCTGTCGCGCGCCTCGGCCTCGGCCAGGGTCGGCAGGACGAAGGCGGCGCCGAACCGCCGGCTGAGAAAGGCCAGGAGACGCGCCCGGGGGCTCGGCCGGACAGCCTTGCCCTCGGCGTCCAGGCGTTTGGCCCAGAACTCCGCATGGGCGCGCTCCACCTTGGCGAGGCGGCGATAGACTTCCGCCAGCTTCGGGTCGGCCTCGGCCTCCGCCATGGCCTCATAGACCGTCGCCCCGTCGATCTCGCTCTGCAAATTCTGACGATAGCGGCGTTTGGCGTCGGCCATGGCCGGTCCCCCTTTGGAAGCGCGGCCCAAGCTTAGCTCAAGAGCGCGCCCCTCGCCCAGGCGGAGGCGTCAGAGAGGATCAGCGCGGAAGCTGGGGTGCGCGGGGATCGCGGACCTGGTCGAGGCGCAGGGAGAGATGGTCGAGAGAGAGGGATCGAAGCTTTGGATCCGCGCGGCGGATCTCGTGGAGGCTGGCCTTGGGTCGGCGGGCGAGGATCTCTCTAAGGCGTGTGTTGCTGTCAGGTATATATCTGTAATTCATCACGTTTCTTGTTCTTATGACGTCGTATAGGCAGAATCAGGAGGGAGCGGCGGCCGAGGCCGCCGCTCCGCAAGGATCAGGCCGCCTGAAGCTGGCCCGCCGAGGACTTGCCGGTGCGCTTGTCGCGCTCGATCTCGAAGGAGATCTTCTGGCCTTCCTGAAGCGAATCCATGCCCGCGCGCTCAACGGCGGAGATGTGAACGAACACATCGCCCCCGCCCTGGTCGGGCTGGATGAAGCCATAGCCCTTTTGGCCGTTGAACCACTTGACTGTACCGGTTTGCATTGAGTGTCCCTTTCCGGACATGCGTTCTCGAACCCGAAATTGGGGGAGCGAGATCAAATTTTCGGAGAGGTCGGTATCTTGGAGGCGCCGGGGCCTTGGGCCGGGCGAGTTCGAGAAAGGCGAGCCTGAACGATATTTGACGGTCCTATCATGGAGGCGTCCTGCGCCGAGCGCAAGGGGTTTGGTCACGGGCGCGGGGATGGCCCGCTCTGAACGGGGACGGAAGCGGCGTTGGGCGGACATGGACGAGGCGGCAGGACGGAGGCGATTTAAGATTTGTCGACGCGTCCGGCGCCTAAGCCGGGCTCATCGCGAGTTCGTCCAACACCACCTCGCCTATCTCCTCGATCGTGACGAAGTCGGAGAGCAGCTGGACGTGAAAGACCACGACCTTGGCGCCCTGATCTAGCGAATGAGTCATGACAGGTTGGAAACGGGTGAGGGACACCTGTTCCGCTTTCAGCCGTTCATAGGATTCCAAATCGCGAGATGTCAGCGCCAGGGTCTTTTCCGCTTCTATTTGCTGGTATCTGTCCACGTCCGCAGGGTCGATCGTGAAGGGCGGGATATAGAGCGGAATCCGGTGCGCCAAGGCGTCCCGGAAGTCTTTGAGATGGGCAAACCAGTCGGCTCGGCTGTCGAGATAGCTGCGGAAACTTGGAGTCAGCGAATCCCTGACAAGCGTGTAGTCGGGGCCAAGGCCGACTTGGGCGGGCCGCAACGGCCGACCATCCGGCGATTTGATCTCACGTTCATTCACCCAGATCCAGGCGATGTTTTCACAACATCCGAAGGCGTTCATGACAAAGGCCTGGATATTGATTGTGGCGTCCAGCGTTGTGGTCCGTTCTGGAATGTCCGCCAGATCGGGCGGAAGAAGTTGAAAGGTTCGCTCGACGCAGCGGGTCATGTCCCCAAGACGCCGTACAAGGCCGTGAGCGGCGTGTTCCCGCGCGGCATCCGTCCTGAAGTCGTGCATGAAGAGGCGCTGCCGCAGCGCCTCAAACTTCGGCGCAATCTTGCTCAGGCCGGTCCGGAGGTCCTCGATCTCAGTCGTGTTGAAATACATGCCTGTCAATCCCGTGGAACCAGCGTCCGGCCCGTCGGGTGGAGCTTGAGAAAGGCGGCGAGAACCTGGTCGAACAGGCGCGGCGGCAGGAAGCCGTAATCGTAACTGTCGCGGCGAACCCGCGTGCGCAGGTCGTAGCCCGGCCAGACGAAGGTGTTGCCTTCGGTCACGACGATCCATGAGGTTGAGTCGTCCAGGCCCAGGTGACGTTTCACCGGAAGCGGAATCTCGACGGCCTCGCCCGGTTGTTCCGGCGCGCGGTGGGTGATGGGCAAGACCGTCACCATTGAGGCGCCTTCGGCGCCGCGCTCGACCGCCAGTACGATCACGCTGGGCCGGTCCTTCCGACCTTCGTCCTGGCCGATCAGGCGCTCGCGTCGCCAGAGATAGGCATAATTGATGACCAGGCCCGCCTCCGGGGTCGGGATCGTGGCCATCCGCCGCGGCTATTCCTGATCGAGCAGGGCGTCGAGGTGCGCGTGCCGGGGATCCATACGCGACTTGGCGATGGCGGCGATCCTGTCGTCCGAGAGTTCGACCGTCGCGAAGCTCTGCCGCTGCGCCCTGAAGCGCTTGAACTCTTCATAGTCGTCCGGCCCCACGAAATACCCCGTGACCTGGCCATGACTCGACACCGCCACAGGCTCCCGCTGGGCCTGCATACGGTAGCGACCGAAATTGCGAGTGAACTCAGATGCGGGAACGGTGGCGGCCATGTGGCTTCTCCATTTGGGCCCAATATGCGTTATCCGCGTAAATTGCGCAAATTGCGCAAATTGCGCGGGCGAGGTCAGGCAGATGTGATGCGCCTCAACCAAGGCCGCCCCTCGGGCTTCCTCGAACGGCGGGCCTTCTCAGATTGCGCGGGCGATCAGCTCCACCGGCGCGAGGATGTCGGCCTCCAGAAGGGCGATGAGGTGGGCCGTGCGGCGCGGTGTGTCGGGGCCCATGATGAGGTGCAGACCAAGCGCCGGGGGGGCATCTCCGCCGGGGGCGGACGGCGCGCGCAGACGCCGCAAGGCGTCCAGGGCGAAGTCGCGGCGGCATCGACGGGCCTCCACCGCGAAGCCGGCGGCGTCCAGGGCCGCGAGGTAGGTCTGCGGCTGCGCGACGAAGCTGACCTCCGGACCGGAGGCCCAGGGCAGGGGAAAACGCAGCTCGCCCTGCGCCGGACCGCGCATGACGTCATAGATCCCCAGCCGCGCGCCGGGCCGCAGGACCCGCCGGATCTCGCCGAACAGGCGGAGCTTGTCGGCGATGTTCATGCCCACGTGCAGCATATAGGCGCCGTCGAAGGCGCCGTGCTCGAAGGGCATGTCGAGCGCGCTGCCTTCGAGATAGCGGGTGCGATCGGCCAGACCCACAGCCCTGGAGAGCGCCCGCGCGGTCTCGACGAAGGCGGGCGTCAGGTCGAGGCCGGTGACGTGGCAGGCGGCTTCGCCGGCGAAATGGCGCGAGGGCCCGCCAAGTCCTGAGCCGATGTCCAGCAGGCGGCTCTCGGGAGCGAAGGCGAGCTGGGTCGAAAGTTCGAGGGTCGCCTGGCGCCCGCCGATATGGAACTCGTCCAGGGGTGCGAGGTCGGCGGGGGTGAGGGCGTTCAGATCCTTGCCCGCGGCGGCCAGGGCCCCGAGCACGGTCTGGGTGAGGGCGCTTCGCCCGTAATGGGCGGCGACGGCGGGGGCTTCATCCATGAGACGCCTATTCGCAGAAAACGCGCACCTTGGCGCGGTCGGAGGCGACATCGACGCTGAGTTCGCCGATCTGGTCGATCAGGGCCTCGAGATTCTCCGGACGGAGCTGATTGATGTCGAAGTCCACGCCCTGGCGGCGTATGGCGGCGTTGATCTCATCGCGGGTGCGCTCGGGCATCAGGCTGGAGAAGCGGACCCCGGCGCGCAGGAGCTGCATGGGCACACGCACATTGACCTTGCCGCCGCGCCGACCTTCCTCGTCCGAATCCACCACCACCCGCAGATAGCGATAGCGGCGTGGCGGGGGCTGTGCGCCGACGGGCCCGGCTTCGGGGGCCGGACGCTCCAGGGCGGCGAGCAGGCGTTCGGCCTCATCGGCGGTGACCTTGCCCTGGGCCAGAAGGTCGAGGACGGAGCGGGCGTCAGGGGTCATGACGGGCCTTTCTAGATAAAGCGCAGATTGAGCCGGGCGCGCGGAGTTGCCACCTGGATCGCGGTCCCGGACAGGGCGAAGACAAGGCCGATGAGGGCCAACACGGCGCGCCCGGGGGGCACGCCGCGGCGGGAAAGGGCGGGGGCGGCGATCAGGGCGGCGATCAGGAGGAGGGGAAGGGAGAGGACGACCAGGGCCGAGGTCGGCGCCCAGAGACTGAGCCGGCGCGGATGGCGGGGCCGAAGCCGTCTCGGGGCGGACGCCTCGCCCAGCCGGGCCCCCTCCCCCGCGTTCCGCGGTCCCCGTCCCCCGTACAGACGGGGGAGGATCAGGCGGCGCGGAGGGGAAGCGACGCTCATGCGAGCCTCTCCAGGGCGGCGATGGCGGCGGCGGCGGTGATCTCGCCGGCGGCGAGGCGCGCCAGGATGTCGCGGCGCGCGTCGGTTGGCGCGGGAGAAGGCTCCTCCACCTCCACCGGGCCGAAGTCGAGATGGGCGGCGATGCGATTCAGCCGCGACTTCACCGTGGGATAGCTGACGCCGAACACCTGCTCCATCTCCTTGATCGAGCCGTGGGCGCGCAGGAAAGCGGCGACGAACACCTGATCCTCGCCGGAGAGCGAGGCCAGTCGCGGCGGGACAAAGGCGCCCTCGATCACCACGCCGCGACCAGGAAGACGGACCCGCTCGACCTGGAAGGCCTCGCCCCGGGTCAGGTCGACAAGCTCGCTCCAGTCATGTGGCGCATCGGCCATGGGTTTGGCTCCTGTCTTGGTGAGATATTAACAATAGCAATTGAATAATCAAGTTATTTAATTTTTTCCCGTCAAAAACTCTCGTTTCTGGATATTCACCTCTCATCCTCCCCCATGAACATGGGGGAGGGGACCCCGAAGGGTGGAGGGGGCTTCAGGAGGGCGCGGCGGTCGGGCCTGGCGCGGCGCAGCCTCACGGAGAGGCCTCGTCCGTGCGAGCCCCCACCACCGCGCTCCGCGGTCCCCTCCCCCGTGAACGGGGGAGGAGAGGGCGTCAGCCGGTCTTGAGCCGGGCGCCGGGAGGGTCGGGAGGAAGGGGGATGAACTCGCCGGAGTCGAGGTCGGGCAGCTTCATGCGCCCGGCGCGCCAGTCGGCCTTGGCCTGGGCGATCCGATCGGCCGAGGAGGAGACGAAGTTCCAGTCGAGGAAGCGCGGGCCCAGCGGCTCGCCCCCCAGGAGCATGATCTCGCAGGGCTCGAGCGCGGTGAAGACCGGCGAACCGGGCCCCAGAATGGCCATCTGGCCGGGCTCCAGCGCCTGGCCTTCGACCTCCGCCCGGCCGGAGACGATGAAGGCGGCGCGTTCGGGATAGTCGGCCGAGAGCTGGGCCTGGGCTCCGGTTTCCAGGCGCCAGTGGACATAGAACAGCGGCGAATGGGTGCGAACGGGCGCGCGGGCTCCGAACGCCTCGCCGGCGATCAGGCGGGCCCACAGGCCGCCGCCCTCATAGGTGGGGAGCTCGGCCGCGCCGTGGTGAAAGAAGGCGGGATCGGTCTCCTCGTCCTTCTGCGGCAGGGCGACCCAGGCCTGGAGTCCGTGCAGCGTCCCGCCATCGCGGCGCAGGGTCTCGAACCGCTCCGAGTGGGTCACGCCGCGCCCGGCCACCATCCAGTTCACCTCGCCCGGGTGGATGGCGATGTCCGAGCCCACGCTGTCGCGATGGGTGATCTCGCCGGCGAAGAGATAGGTGAGGGTGGAGAGGCCGATATGGGGGTGGGGACGCACGTCCAGGCCGCGATCGAACCCCGCCTCGAAGCGCTTGGGGCCCATATGATCGAAAAAGACGAACGGACCGACGCTGCGCCGCGCCGCCCGGGGCAGGGCGCGGCCGACCTGGAAACCGCCGCCGATATCGTGGGGCCGCGCCTCGAAGACGTCGAGGATCACGCCGCCCGGTCCGCGCGGGTGGGCGCCAGATAGGGCGTGACGAGGCCCAGGGGCGCGGCGGTGGAGTTCTTCACCGAGCGAATGACAATGCGGCTCTCAATATTGGAGACGAGGCCGAGCGCCAGCATCTTGTCGCGCAGGAAGTCGTCGAAGGCGTGCATGTCGCGCGTGACGATGCGCAGTTCGTAGTCGGCGGCGCCGGTGACCGTGGCGCACTGCACCACTTCGGGCCAGGCGAAGACCGCCTTCTCGAAGGTGTCCAGGTTCTGTTTGGTGGGCAGGGACAGCTTGACCGTGCAGTAGACCTCGAAGGTGAGGCCGAGTTTCTCCTTGTCGAGAATGGTCACCCGGCGCTGGATGATGCCCTCCTCCTCCAGGCGCTTGATGCGCCGCCAGCACGGGCTGGAGGAGAGCCCGACCCGCTCGGCGATCTCGGCCACGGAGAGAGAGGCGTCGGTCTGGATCAAATCGAGGATGCGGGCGCCGACAGGATCGAGGGTCTCGGACATATTATGCCTTTTTTGGCGCGCAAAGCCGCATCTTCGTGCCGTGAACTTTGGCCGAGCCGGGAAAAATCAGCAAGCGTTTCCTGGCGTTCGGCCACATCTTCGGCCTTCGTGTCCTAGCGCCATCACATCGCTCATCGGGAGGAGCCGTGCGGCACACCGACGTCACGCTCGACGACAAATATGCCCTCGAAGAGGGCCGGGTGTTCATCACCGGCGTCCAGGCCCTGTTGCGGGTCCTGATCGATCAGTCCCGGCGCGACGCCGCCGCGGGACTGAACACGGCGGGGTTCGTCTCCGGCTATCGCGGCTCTCCCCTGGGTGGACTGGACCAGCAGGCGGAGCGCGCCAAGGCCTTCCTGGCGCCGCGAAACATCCTCTTCCGCGAGGCCATCAACGAGGATCTGGGCGCCACGGCGGTATGGGGCACGCAGCAGGTGAACCTCTTCCCAGGCGCCCGCCACGATGGCGTCTTTGGCATGTGGTACGGCAAGGCCCCGGGCGTGGACCGCACCGGCGACGCCTTCCGCCACGCCAATTTCGCCGGGACCTGGGCCAAGGGCGGGGTGCTGGCGGTGGCCGGCGACGACCATGCCTGCAAGTCCTCCACCCTGCCGTCCCAATCCGAATATGCCTTCCAGGACCTGGAGATGCCGGTCCTCGCCCCCGCCGACGTCCAGGAGGTGCTGGACTATGGCCTGATCGGCTATGCCCTGTCGCGCTTCTCGGGGCTCTGGGTCGGGCTGATCGCACTCGCCGACACCATGGATTCGGGGGCGACCATCGCGGTCGGGCGCCAGCGCGGCGCGGTCGTCACGCCCGACGCCTTCCCCCTGCCGCCGGGGGGGCTGGGCATCCGCCTCAAGGACCAGCCCATGGACAAGGAGCGGCGCCTGCGCCTGCATCGCCTGCCCGCGGCCCTGGCCTTCGCTCGCGCCAACAGCCTCGACCGCACGGTCCTCGCCTCGCCCCGGGCGCGGCTGGGGGTGGCGGCGCATGGCCAGGCCTGGGCCGACGTGCTCGAAGCTCTCTCCGCCATGGGACTGTCACTGGAGGAGGCGGCCGCTCTCGGCCTGTCGCTCTACAAGGTGGGCATGCCCTGGCCGCTGGAGCCCACCGGCCTTCGCGCCTTTGCCTCGGGTCTGGAGACCCTGCTGGTGGTGGAGCACAAGCGCCCGATCCTGGAGAGCCAGGTCCGCGCCGCGCTCTACGAGCTTCCCGCCCACGCCCAGCCGCGGGTCATCGGCAAGGTGGACGAGCAAGGCCACCCCCTGCTCTCGCAACTGGGCGCCGTCTCGGTGGCCGAGATCGCTTTGGCCATCGCCGACCGCCTGCCGCCCGGCCCGCACATGGAGCGGGTGCACGCCTATCTCGACCGAGTCTCGGCCGCCGGCATGGCCGCGGTGACCCTGGCCTCGGACCAGACGCGAAAGCCCTTCTTCTGCTCGGGCTGTCCGCACAACACCTCCACCCGCCTGCCCGAGGGCTCGCGCGCCCTGGCCGGGATCGGCTGCCACTACATGGCCAGCTTCAACGACCCTAACACGGACCTGACGAGCCATATGGGCGGGGAGGGCCTGACCTGGTCCGGCGCCGCGCCGTTCACGGACGAGCCGCATGTCTTCGTCAATCTGGGCGATGGGACCTACAACCACTCCGGGTCCCTGGCCATTCGCGGCTCGATCGCGATGAAGGCCAATATCACCTACAAGCTGCTCTTCAACGACGCCGTCGCCATGACCGGGGGGCAGCAGGCCGAAAGCGGCTTCACTGTGCCCCAGATCACCCGCCAGCTGGCCGCCGAGGGGGTGAGCCGCACGGTGATCGTGGCCGACGATGTCAACCGGTATGACGGCGTGAAGGACCTCGCGCCGGGCGTCGAGGTGCATCCCCGCTCCGAGCTGATCGCCGTGCAGAAGGCCCTGCGCGAGGCCGGCGGCGTGAGCGTGCTCATCTATGACCAGGTCTGCGCCACAGAGAAGCGTCGACGGCGCAAGCGCGGGCGCATGGCGGCGGCCCCGCGCCGCGTGTTCATCAATCCGCTGGTGTGCGAGGGCTGCGGCGACTGCTCGGCGGCCTCCAACTGCATTTCGGTCGAACCGCTGGAGACGCCCTTCGGCCGCAAACGCAAGATCGACCAGTCGACCTGCAATCAGGACTATTCCTGCGTCGACGGCTTCTGCCCCTCCTTCGTCACCCTGGAGGGGGCCGAGCCGGTCAGGGCGACGGCGCGCCCGGCGCTCACGGCCGAGTCCACGCCCCTGCCGCAGATGGCCGAATTCGACAGTATACGTAATATTCTCCTCACCGGAGTGGGCGGGACGGGCGTGACCACCACCGCCTCGATCCTGGCCATGGCCGCCCATATCGACGGTTTCGCCGCCAGCGTGGTGGATATGACGGGGCTGGCCCAGAAGGGGGGAGCGGTGTTCAGCCATGTGCGCCTGGCCCCGCGCGAGGACCAGGCGGTGCGCGGCCGCGTGCCCGCCGCCAGCGCCCATCTGGTGGTCGCCTGCGACGCCCTGGTGGCCGCCAGTCCGGAGGCTCTCGCGCTCTACGCCAAGGACCGCACCGTGGCGCTGGCCAATCACGATCTCCTGCCCACGGCCGATTTCGTCTCGGACCGCGACGCGAGGTTCGAGGCCGTCCCGCTGGAGCGCGCCCTCTCCGCC
Source organism: Pseudomonadota bacterium (assembly GCA_021808285.1). GTDB lineage: Bacteria > Pseudomonadota > Alphaproteobacteria > Caulobacterales > Caulobacteraceae > Acaudatibacter. Next base: position 60,811 of record JAKBBV010000001.1, read on the forward strand.
GCCTGCCGCGACTTCGCCGCCTGTCCGGCGGCCCAGATCGCCGAGCGGGAGCTCGGCGACACGGTGTTCGCAAATATGATCATGCTGGGCTTCGCCTGGCAGAAAGGTCTGATCCCGGTCTCCAGTCGCGCTCTCTATCGCGCCATCGCCCTGAATGGCGTCGCCCGGGAGGCCAATCTTCAGGCGTTCGAGCTGGGTCGCATCTTCGCCCATGATCCCGCCAGCCTGTCGCAGGACGCCGCGGGAACCGTCCCCGCCCCGGAGACAGAAGATCTCGACGCCCTGATCGCGCGGCGCGAGGCCGAACTGGTCGCCTATCAGGACGCCGCCTACGCCCGCCGCTACCGGGAGCGGATCGACCGCCTGCGGGATGCCGAAGCCCGCCAGGGCGCCGATCCGGAGGCGAGCGGGGCCGCAACCCGCGCCGCAGCCCATCAGCTGTTCCGCCTCATGGCCATCAAGGACGAATATGAGGTCGCCCGTCTGTATACGGATGGTCGTTTCGCCAAGGCTCTCGGCGAGACCCTGACCGGGGGCGCGGCCAAGGTCTGGCTGTCGCCGCCCCTGCTGGCTCCCAAGGATGAGGCGGGCAAGCCGCGCAAGATGGCCTTTGGGGCCTGGACGCTCACCGGACTCTTCCCGATCCTCGCCCGGCTCAAGGGTCTGCGCGGCGGCCCGCTCGACCTCTTCGGCGCCAGCGAAGAGCGGCGCCAGGAGCGCCGGCTGCTGGCCGATTACGAGGCGGCGCTGGATCGGCTGACCGCGGGTCTGACGCCAGAGCGAGCGAATCTCGCCGTGGAGATCGCCCGCGCGCCCGGGTCGGTGCGGGGCTTTGGCCATGTCAAGCTCAAGGCCCTCCAGGCCTTCCGCCCCCGCTTCGAGGAGCTGCTCGCCCGCTGGGAGGGGTGAAAGGCGCCGCGCCGGTTCCGTTTGCCGCCGGATTCCGTTAGGCGGGGCGGATGAGTTTCGATTTCGATGCGGCGGTGGTGGGCGCGGGCGCTGTGGGCCTGGCCGCCGCCTATGCCCTCTGCCAGCGCGGCATGAGCGTGGTGGTGCTGGAGCGCGAGGCGGCCATCGGCCAGGGCGTCTCGGCGCGCAATTCCGAAGTCATCCACGCTGGGCTCTATTATCCCACCGGATCGCTCAAGGCGCGGCTGTGCGTGGCCGGACGCCGGGCGCTCTACGCCTTCCTGGAGACGCGCCACATCGCCTTCAGCCGCTGCGGCAAGCTGGTGGTCGCCGCCGAGGACGACCAGATCCCGCGCCTGGAGGCGATTCTCGACCAGGCCCGGACCAACGATGTCGAAGGTATGGAGTTGATCTCCGGCGCCGCGGCTATGGCCCTGGAGCCCGGCCTTTTCGCCCGCGCCGCCCTGGTCTCTCCAGAAAGCGGGGTCTTCGACAGCCACGGCTATATGCTGGCCCTGCGCGGCGAGATCGAGGCCGCTGGCGGGGCGGTGGTGTGCGCCACGCCGTTCGAGGGAGCGAGGCCGCGCGAGGGCGGGGGGTTCGACCTCCTCGCCGGGGGCGAGGCGCCGGCGGAGCTCAGCGTGGGGCGGCTGATCCTGGCGGCGGGCCTCGGCGCCCAGGCCGCGGCGGCGCGGGTGGAGGGCTTCCCCGTCGACCAGATCCCCGCGCGTCATTTCGGCAAGGGGGTCTATTTTCGCCTCAGCGGCAAGGCGCCCTTCAGTCGCCTGATCTATCCGCCGCCGATCCCCGGCGCGCTAGGCACCCACTATCGCCGCGATCTGGGCGGGCAGGGGGTGTTCGGCCCCGACCTCGCTTTCGTCGAGAGCGAGGATTACAGCGTCGACCCGGCGCGGGCCGAAGGGTTCTATGCCTATGTCCGCCGCTTCTGGCCGGGCCTTCCGGATGGCGCGCTCCTGCCCGACTATGCCGGGATCAGGCCCAAGATCCACGGTCCGGGCGAACCGCAGCCGGACTTCCGCGTCGACACCGCCGACCGCCATGGCCTTCCGGGCCTGATCGCCATGTTCGGCATCGAGAGCCCGGGATTGACCTCATCCCTGGCCCTGGGCGCCCTGGCCGCCGCCCGTCTGGAGGGCGAGACCGACCCAGCCTGAACGACGCCCGTCCGGCGTCTGGCCCCAGGCCGCGCGGGCCCGCGCCACCCTATTTGCGGAAATGGTCGAAGATGCGCTGGGCCAGGGCCTCGCTGACGCCATCGACCTTGACGAGATCCTCCACCGACGCGGCGGCGGCGCCCCGGGCCGAGCCGAAGGCGTGCAGGAGGGCCCGCTTGCGCGCCGGGCCGACGCCGTCGATCTCGTCCAGGGGGTTGGCGAACATCTCGCCGGCGCGGCGGGCGCGGTGCGTGCCGATGGCGAAGCGGTGCGCCTCATCGCGCAGGCGCTGAAGGAAATACAGCACCGGGCTCTTGGGTTCGAGCATGAACGGCGCCTTGCCCGGCAGGAAGAACCGCTCCAGCCCGGCGTCCCGGTCCGGGCCCTTGGCGACCCCGACCACGGCGATGTCCTCAAGGCCAAGATCGGCCATGACCTCCAAGGCGGCGGCCAGCTGACCGGCGCCCCCGTCCACCAGGACAAGATCGGGTCGCGGCGGCTGGGCGCCTTCGGCCTCCTCATTGGCCAGGCGGGAAAAGCGGCGGCGCAGGACCTCGTTCATCATCGCATAGTCATCGCCGGGGGTGAGATCAGTCCCCTTGATGTTGAATTTGCGATACTGGCTCTTCTGGAAGCCGTCCGGGCCGGCGACGATCATGCCGCCCACCGCATGGGTCCCCATGATGTGGGAATTGTCATAGACCTCGATGCGCTCGGGCGGCGCCTCCAGCCCGAAGGCTTCCCCGACTCCAGCCAGCAGGCGCGACTGGGCGGAGCCTTCCGCCAGGCGCCGGCCCAGCGCCTCGCGCGCGTTCTGCGCCGCGTGATTGACGAGGTCGCGCTTTTCGCCGCGCTGGGGCCTCAGGATCTGCACCCTGCGACCGGATTTGAGACCGAAGGCCTCGGCCAGGAGCGCGGCGTCCTCGGGCTCGCGGTCCACGAGGATCAGGCGTGGGATCGGCTTGTCGTCATAGAACTGGCCCAGGAAGGCGGCGAGCACGCCCGCCTCGTCCTCGCCCCCCTCGGCGCGGGGAAAATAGGCGCGGTTGCCCCAGTTCTGCCCGGCGCGAAAGAAGAACACCTGGATACAGATCGCCCCGCCCTCGGCATGGAGGGCGAACACATCGGCCTCCTCCAGGGTCTCGGCGCGAATCTGGCTCTCCTGGGCGACCGCGGCGAGAGCCCGGATGCGATCGCGCAGGCGCGCGGCGCGCTCGAACTCCAGGGCGTCCGCGGCGGCCTGCATATCGGCGCTCAGGCGCGCGACTACGGCGCGACTGCGGCCGCGCAGGAAATCCTCCGCCTCGCCGACCAGGGCGCCATATGCGTCATCGGGGATCAGGCCCACGCACGGGCCGGCGCAGCGGCGGATCTGGTAGAGCAGGCACGGCCGGGTGCGGCTCTCGAAGACGCTGTCGGAGCAGGACCGCAGCAGGAAGGCCTTCTGCAGGGTGTTGAGCGTGCGGTTGACCGCCCCCGCGCTGGCGAAGGGACCGAAATAGTCGCCCTTGAGGCTGTGCGCGCCACGATGCTTGCGCAGCTGAGGCGCGCGGTGGTCGCGGCGGATGACGATCTCGGGAAAGCTCTTGTCGTCGCGCAGGCGGACGTTGAAGCGCGGCTTGAGCTGCTTGATCAGGTTGATCTCGAGCAGAAGGGCATCCGCCTCGGTCCGGGTCGTGGCGAACTCCATCGACCGGGTGAGGTCCACCATCAGGGCGATGCGCTGGGTGTGGAAGCGACCTTGAGCGTACTGGATGACGCGCTTTTTCAGCGATCGCGCCTTGCCCACATAGAGCGCCTCCCCGCCCTCGCCGAACATGCGATAGACGCCCGGCGCGTCAGGCAGACGGCGCACCTCGTCACGGATCAGGGCGGCGCCGACAAGGGGCGGCGGCAAGGCGGCGTCGGACATGCGCCTCATATAGACCCATTCGCGCCGCCTCGCCCGGGGGACGCCGCGCGCGACTTGGCGGGGGACAAGGCCCCTGAGACGGCATAGGCTGCCTCGGGTCGAAGGCTGGCGCCGACCGGCCCGATGTTGGGAGGTGGAGATGAGACGCCGCTTGCGCCTTTGGCGAGGGCTCGCCGGGATCGCCGGGCTCGTGGGATGGCTGATCGCGGGCCTCGCCGGTCCCGCCCTGGCCCAGTTCAAGGTCGATGATCCCACGACCCTCGCCGCACGCCTTCCCTATCTCATGCCGGCACCCGACCAGGTGATGCGCCAGAACGCCAAACGCGCGCAGAACGCCCAGACGCCCACGGCCAAGGAGCAGCGCGCCAAGGGCATGGCCGAAGCCCCCGCCCTGATCCAGGAGGCGGGCCTGAACTGCCGGTTGAGCGACGCCCGCTGGATCGCCGCGACGCCCGCAGGCCGGCGGCGGCTGGGTCATAGCTGGTACGAGATCGCCTGTGTCGGGGACCTGGGCTATATCCTGGAAAAGCCCAGCATCGGCGCGGCGCGAGCCGCCACCTGCCTGGAGATGTCGGTCCCCACCCCCCGCGGCCGGCGTAACGATCTGCGCTGCATCCTGCCCGAGAACCTCGATCCCCGGATCGGCCTCGCGCCCTATATCGCCCGGACGGGAGAGGACTGTCCGCCAGAGCGGGTCCGCGAGATCGGCCATTCCGACACCCAGACGGCCTTCGAGCTGGCCTGCCGCGATGGGGACGGGTTCATCATGACCACCAGCACGCCGCCCCGGCTCGACAAGCCGATCGAGATCGAACCCTGCTTCGCCTATCCGGCGAGCGGCGCCCTCAGCTGCATCTATACCGACCGCCGCACCCAGATGGCCCGGGTGGATGCGCTCGTCTCCCAGGCGGGGATCCCCTGCACGGTCAAGGAGCGGGCCTATATCGGCCAGTCCAATCGCGACGGCGCCAGCTTCTGGGAGGCGGCATGCCAGGATGGGCGCGGCTGGCTGCTCAAACAGGGGCTGGATGGTCGACTGGCCAAGGCCGTGGACTGCGCCGAGGCGGCCTCAGTCGTCGCTGGAGGATGCCAGCTTACCGACAGTCGGGCGGCGCGCGCCGACAGGGCCTCCCAGTTCGCCCGGGAGGCGGAGGCGGCGGGTTTCCCTTGCAAGGTGTCCGACTATGCGCGGTTCGTCGGCGGCGCCGCGGAAGGATCGGCGGTCGAGCTGGCCTGCGCAGACCACGCTGCCGGGGGCGTGCTCGTTTCCTCGCCGACGCACGGCCCCTCTGTCGTCGATTGCGCCCACGCGCAACTGATGGGCTATGACTGCCGGCTCAGCCGCGTGTCGGCCGCCTATGCGGACCTCACCTCCGACCTGCTCGCGCTGGGCAAGACGGCCTGCACGGTTTCGGATTCCCGGGCCGTTGGGGTGACGCCGGATCATCACGCCTATGCCGAGGTCGCCTGCGCGGACGGGTATCAGGGCTATATGATCGAGTATCAGACCGCGCCGCTCATCCCCGTACAGGCCACGGTCTGCGCCCAGGCCCGGCATATCGGGGCCGGCTGCACCCTCCCGGAGAATCGGCCGCGCTGAGGCGACCCGTCCCGCCGTTCAGCGCTTGGCCAGCCAGATGCGCGGATCCTCCGCCAGCCGGAACCGGACCTCGCGACGGCGGAAGTCCAGGGTGACGACCTGGAACCGGGTCAGGACATCGACGCCGACGAGCAGGGCTGGCCGATCGATCAGATCCCACATTTTGAAGGTGTGCAGGTCGGCGAAGGCCACCGGCCAGTTGGGCATGCGCAGACCGCCCAGGCGCAGATTGGGCAGGTCCGCCATCTCTGCGGGAATCGTCTGCCCGGTCACCGAGATCACGTCGGTCGGCGCCCACAGTTTGGCGCTCTCCAGGCCGAAGGCATGGGCGCGCAGGGCCATGTTGCCAATCGTGTTCTGGGCCCCGGAATCGATGAAGGCGGTGATCGGGATGCCCGAGAGATCGGCGTCCACCAGGGTGAGCTGACCATCGCGCTCGGTCGCCTTGACCGTCAGGTCGAACTCCCGGGCCAGCTTTTCCTCCGCCGGCGCGATGCGCAGGATCTCGTGCGCGAAGTCGAGGGTCAGGGTCTGGCCGTCGAGGCCATCGAGGCCCAGCATGCCCTCGCCGCCGATGCCCCTGTCGGGAAGCACGAAGAGGCGCGTGTTGCGCTCAATGTGACGGCCAAGGCCGAGCCTGGCGTAGGTGGTCGGCGCCGACTGCTCTCCAGCCACGCCGTTCAACGCGGCCTCGGGGCCGCGCGGCAGGCGAAGCCGCGTCGCCAGGCTCTCCGAGATGACGGACTGGTTGGCCCCTGTATCGACCACGAAGGCGAACGGACCCTCGTCATTGACCCGCAGGGGCGCGGTCATGCGCTTATAGATGTCGGCCACCGCCTGCAGGCTGGTGGGCGGGATATAGAAGCTCTCCGACGTGCCCAGACGCGAGGCGTCGTGGATGGAGCGCACGATGGCCTCGGCCCGCGCCTCGCCTCCCAGCGCCAGCCCGCCCGCCGCCAGGCCCAGACCTGTAAACGCCGCCCCGGCGAACCGCCGTCGATCCATCCCTCCGCGCGTCACGGCTCCCAGGGTCATGGAGCGGATCCCTTTGCTGCGGAAATTGTGCGCAGCATACACCTGCATGCAGAGGCCGGGAATGGCCGTTCGTTTCGGCTTCGACCGAACTGGCCAGACGCCGCGCGGCGTGGTTTCCTGCCGCCATGACCTCGCTCTATGACCGCTTCATCCTGCCGCCCCTGATCGGCTGCGCCTGCGCCTCCAGGCCGATCATGAAGCAGAGGGCCAAGGTGGTGCCCCTGGCGCGCGGCGAGGTGCTGGAGCTGGGCGTGGGCGGAGGACTGAACCTCGCCTATTACGACGCCGGCCAGGCGAGCCGAGTGCGCGGGATCGATCCGTCGGTGGGCCTGCGCGCCAGGGCTCTCGCGGCGCCTCGGCCGGAGGGACTGGCGGTGGAGATCGAAGAGGGCGAGGCCGAGGCCCTGCCCTTCGAGGAGGCCAGCTTCGACACCGTGGTCTGCACCTTCACCCTCTGTTCGGTGCGCGATCCGGCCAAGGCCCTTGCCGAGGCCCGGCGGGTGCTCAAGCCCGGCGGGACCCTGCTCTATAGCGAACACGGACGCGCGCCCGACCCTGGCGTCGCCCGCTGGCAGGGGCGCATCGAGCCGGTGTGGAAGCGCCTGGCCGGCGGCTGTCATCTCACCCGCGCGCCCACGGACCTGGTGCGCGAGGCTGGCTTCGACCTTGACTGGAGCGAGACCATGTATCTGCCAGGTACGCCCCGTCTGGTGGGCTGGGCCGAATGGGGGAGCGCGCGGCGTGGCTGACGCGGCGGACCTTTCCGCTTGGAGCGCGGTCGACGGCTACATCGCCGATAGCCTTCTGGACGCCGATCCCGCGCTTGAGGCCGCTCTGGCGCGCAACGCCGCCGAGGGGTTGCCGGCGATCGATGTCTCGCCCGCCCAGGGGCGCTTCCTGCAGGTGCTGGCGGGCCTGATCGGCGCGCGCCGCATCCTCGAGGTGGGAACCCTGGGCGGCTACAGCGGCATTTGTCTGGCTCGCGCCCTCCCGCCGGACGGGCGCCTGATCAGCCTGGAGATCGACCCCCGCCACGCGGGCGTCGCCCGGGCCAATATCGCCCATGCCGGTCTTGGAGACCGCGTGGAGGTGCGGCTGGGGCCGGCTCTTCAGAGCCTCGCGGCCATGGAACGGGACGTCGAGGGTCCCTTCGATCTTGTCTTCATCGACGCTGATAAGCCCAATAACGCGGCCTATTTCGCGCAGGCCCTGCGTCTGGCGCGCCCCGGCGCCGCGATCCTGATCGATAATGTCATTCGCGGCGGGCGGGTGCTGGAGAGCCACGGCCGCGACGCCAATGTGCGAGGCGCGCGCGCCGCCTTCGCCGCCGTGGCCGAGGCGTCTGGCTGTCTGGCCACGGCTCTGCAGATGGTCGGCGTCAAAGGATGGGACGGCCTGATCATCGTCCAAGCGCGGTGACGCCGCGCGGCGCCATTCAGGCTGGGACGCCGTGCTCCACTAGGCTGCCGCCAGAATAGCGCGGGTCGTGAGTCACCTCCCTGAGGGCGAAGTCAGGCGTGGGGAATGCGGCCATCTGTGCGGCGCTTTCGAATTCAGCCTCGGCCAGGATCAGACCTCGGAGGTCGCCCTCGAAACGATCGACAGACACCGCGACTCCGTCGACAGGCGCCAGATGGTGTCTGACCTTGACGATCGTCTTTCCTGGCAATCCGACCAGCAGGGCGAATTCCGCGTCGGACAGATAGATGGACGTGATCAGGCGGGTCGCCGCATCGACATCCGCCTTGCGCGCCAGGCGCCGCTTGGCCTCACCCCCGCCTACGGGCGTCGCCGTGCGCAGGCGCAGGCGCGTGCCGGTGACATAGAGGTCGGTGAGAATCTCCGCGCTCAACACGCGCGCGCCCGGCACGGCGGCGCAGAGCCAGCGGCGCTCGCGCTCGACGAAAGCGTATTTCAGCTTCGGCCACCCCAGGGCTGCGGCGGTTTCCGCGTCGACGTCCATGAGGGTCTCCAGGCGGGCGGAGGTCGCGCGGCCGGCAGGGGCGTCCGGCGCACCGTCGGTCAGGCCTTCGCCTCCACATAGATCTCGCCGCCGGTCTCGCGGAACTTGTCGGCCATCTCCTGGAGTCCCGAGGCCACATCGTTCTGGGCCTGGGCGGCGTCGCGGATGTCCTGGCTGATCTTCATCGAGCAGAACTTCGGCCCGCACATGGAGCAGAAGTGGGAGGTCTTGTGCGCCTCCTTGGGCAGGGTCTCGTCGTGATATTCGCGCGCTGTCTCCGGGTCGAGGCCGAGATTGAACTGGTCCTCCCAGCGGAACTCGAAGCGGGCGCGGGAGAGGGCGTCGTCCCAGGCCCGGGCCGAGGGGTGCCCCTTGCCGAGATCGGCGGCGTGGGCGGCGATCTTGTAGGCGATGACGCCCTGCTTCACGTCCTCGCGGTCGGGAAGGCCCAGATGCTCCTTGGGTGTTACGTAACATAACATAGCAGTGCCGAACCAGCCGATCATGGCCGCGCCGATGGCCGAGGTGATGTGGTCATAGCCCGGCGCCACATCGGTGGTCAGCGGCCCGAGCGTATAGAAGGGCGCCTCGTGACAGGCGGCCAACTGCTTCTCCATATTGGCCTTGATCTTGTGCAGGGGCACGTGACCGGGTCCCTCGATCATCACCTGGACATTGTGGCGCCAGGCGATCTTGGTCAGTTCGCCCAGAGTCTCCAACTCGGCGAACTGCGCGGCGTCATTGGCGTCGGCGATGGAGCCGGGGCGCAGGCCGTCGCCCAGGGAGAACGACACGTCATAGGCGCGCATGATCTCGCAGATGTCCTCGAAATGCTCGTAGAGGAAACTCTCGCGATGATGGGCCAGGCACCACTTGGCCATGATCGAGCCGCCGCGCGAGACGATGCCGGTGACGCGACGGGCGGTGAGGGGGATATAGGGCAGGCGCACCCCGGCATGGATGGTGAAATAGTCCACGCCCTGCTCCGCCTGCTCAATGAGGGTGTCGGCGAACACCTCCCAGGTGAGGTCCTCGGCCACGCCGCCCACCTTCTCCAGGGCCTGATAGAGCGGCACGGTGCCCAGAGGGGTGGGGCAGTTGCGCAGGATCCAGTCGCGGATGTTGTGGATGTTGCGCCCGGTGGAGAGGTCCATGATCGTGTCGGCGCCCCAGCGCGTGGCCCAGACCATCTTCTCCACCTCGTCCTCCACCGAGGAGAGGACGGCGGAGTTGCCGATATTGGCGTTGACCTTGACCAGGAAGTTGCGCCCGATGGCCATGGGCTCCAGCTCGCCGTGATTGATATTGGCCGGGATGATGGCCCGGCCCCGCGCCACCTCGTCGCGCACGAATTCCGGCGTCACGAAGTCGGGGATCTCCGCTCCGAAGGACTCGCCGTCGCGGATGAAGGCGGCGCTGGCCTCACGGCGCAGGTTCTCGCGGATGGCGACGAACTCCATCTCCGGAGTGATCTCGCCGCGCCGGGCATATTCCATCTGCGTCACCGTGCGGCCCGCCTTGGCGCGCAAGATGGGGCGATCCCCGGTGAAGGCGGGGGCCAGGAACTTGCCGCGCGCGCCGCCGTTGTCCTCTGGCTTCACCGCCCGGGCGGGGATGGTCTCCACATCGCCCCGGGCAAGAACCCAGGCCTCTCGCGGGCGCGGCAACCCCTTGGCCAGATCGATGGTCGCGGTCGGGTCGGTATAGGGGCCGGACGGGTCATAGAAGGTCACCGGCGGCTCGCCGGCGGAAGGGTGGACGGCGACCTCGCGGAACGGCACCCGGATGTCCGGAAAGCGCTCGCCCGCGACATAGACCTTGCGCGAGCCGGGACGCTCGCCCAGCGGCAGACTCGAGGTGATCGGCGACTGGATGTTCATCGGCTTTCGCGCGCCTCCGCAACGGGTTCGTCGGAAGGCCAGGTCGACGCGGGGAACTGACGCGGAGTGACGAAGCGAGCCCTCAGGAGGCCCAACCACGGCGCTCAGACGTTCCCTCCCTTCGCCGGCATGACCCGGATCAGGTTCGGCGGGTCGCCGCGTCGCGGCCTCTCAGTCCCTAATCGGACTCCCCGGAGAACCCCCAGACCCTAGGCCGATGGCCCGGCGCGTCAAGGGGGCGAAACCTGCGCGCCGCCCCGTTTCCACGTCACGGTGAAGCGGGTCAGCTCCGTCTTCGGCAGCCCAGCCCGGGCGCAGGCGAGGGCCTTCTGGGAGTCGAAACAGGTCCTATCCGGCGGGCTGACTTCCAGGACGGGCGACGTGTGGAGCTCGACCAGAAGGCCGTGGGCCGAGAGAGCTTGAGGTCGATGCGACCGCCTGAGACCAAGGGGGAGCCGGCCCTGCGCATTCTCTCGATCGCTCCCATCCCATCGCGGAGCCATTTACGCCATTGGGCCGAACAGGTCCCGCCTCTCGCTTCCATCATGCACAATCGCGCCCCGAATCCCCGGCGCCACGAGCCTTCGACCTGCGCAAGACGGCCATAGCGCCACCAATATATACGGTGTTGACATGCGGCGAGGGCCGGGATTACCTGACCATAAGTAAAAGAGGTGTATGCCACCCAATAGGTATGAACGTCGTTCATATACGAGCCGGACGCTCCGTCCGGGTCTTCACTAAGAAGGGGGTTCGAACATGCGCTGCGGTGTCCCGTCCAACTCATCCGTTTGCGGCGTCCTCGCCGTCATTCTGGCTCTCGGCGCCGCCACGGCGGCGTCGGCCGCCGAGTCCAGCGCCGGAGACTCCGGCTCCGCCGCCGTATCAAGCGACTCCGCCGACGCGACGAAGGGGGCCAGTGCGGTCAGCGGATCGACCGAGGTTGAAGCCATCGTCGTCACAGCCGAGTTGCGGCCGGAGACGCTGTTTGACGTGCCGGCGCCCGTGGACGTCGTCACGGGAAAATCTTTGAGCGCGTTCGACATCACAAATATGAAGTCGATCGTCGACGAGATCCCAAATGCCGTGCTTCCAACATCGCCAGATAACTACGACAATTATATCTATATCCGCGGAATACAGCAAACTGACGTCAATGCGCCAGGTAATTTTGGCTTTTATAGAAACGGCATCTTTGCTGGGGGCTACCGACCGGACTGGGGTTCGCTGATCGATGTGGACCATGTGGAGGTCCTCGCGGGTCCTCAGGGCGGACTCTATGGAGAGGAGTCTGTGGGCGGCACGATCAACGTCGTTTACGCCACGCCAGGCGATACCCTGGGGGGCTATCTCACCGCCGCGGAGGGAAATTTTGGCTATTCCGAGTTCCAAGGCGCCCTGAACGTCCCAGTCTCATCCAAATTCGCCATCCGAATGACAGGGTGGTACCAGGATCAAACCCAAGGTGAACTCTATAACAGCGCCCTAAATACATATATTGATAAATTCAGACATGATGGATTCAGATTTTCAGCGAAAGCTGATCCAACGGACAACCTGTCTATACTCTGGACGGCCGAGTATGATGACAATGAAGGTCCGTCGATCGACGCCTACGCCCCCAAAGGAGTACTGAACCTGCTGACGCAGAGTCCACCTGACACGCGTAACGTTGAGGCGCGCAATACGCCAGATATAAACTGGAACCAGCAGGTCTATCTGTCCCAAGACGTCAAATACAAATCTTCGATCGGCACATTCGAGTGGCTCACCTCGTGGAGCGACTACCACATGCATGATATCGAGGATCAAGACATGACGGGTCTCGATCCAACTCAGGCCCTGGCGACCTCAACGGTGCTTCAACGTCACGAACAGACGCGCAACTTCTATACAGAAGCTCTGTGGTTTTCACCTGAAGATAAGCCTCTCACCGTCACTGCTGGCCTGTCCTATTTCAACCAGGAATTTCAGTTCGACCGAATTTATTCGACGAGCATCGATCTTAACTACCTGTCGCCGGTGTCTTCTCTCGCCTGCGGCGCCTTTCTGGGCAATCCCTCCTGCCCGGGTGTTCCTGGCGGCGCCTTTCCAGCTATCGGCTCGCAGTCGGCCCAGTTTGGCGCGCCGGGCCCCGGCACATCGATCCACACCCAGACGGTCTCGGCCTTCGCTCAGGCCATATATCATTTTACGCCGAAGCTGAGTCTGACGGCTGCCCTTCGCTATACGGGAGAGTGGGAGGATCTGAACTTCCAGCAATATAGTCTTCCAGGTCTGACCTCAGGGGCGGACTACATTACAGCCCTCTACGCCAATACCTTTCCGCCGATTTCCCTTGTGACATCAGATTTCTATCACAACCTCAGTCCCAGTGTTGAACTGGACTACAAGCCCGATGGGCATCTGAACCTCTACGCCCTCTGGAGTACGGGTTTCCGCCCCGGCGGGTTCAACACCACGACCACGTCGGCCAATTTGATCCCGTTTGGGTCGGAAACGGCGGACAATTTCGAGGCCGGGATCAAGACAGTCTGGCTCGACGGGCGGCTGGGGTTGAACCTGGATGGGTTCCTCATGGATCAGCAGCACCTTCTCGAATATGAGCCCGATCCGCTGGCGCCGCCGCAGTTCTATTTCTACTACCTCCAGAACGTGGGCTCGTCGCGGACTTATGGCATTGAATTCACGGGGCGGGCCCAGATCGCGAGTTGGTGGTCGACCTCCGCGACACTGGGATGGGAGCACGGGGAACTCACCGGCGGTCAGTCCTATGGCTATGCGCTCGCCGGAAGCGCACTGGAGCTGACGCGCACCTGGACCTTCAACGTCCAGTCCCTCATCAATTATCCGCTGACGGATAGGTATAGCCTGATCTCCAGCGTCAACTATCACTACGAGTCTGGCGGATACCTCGACATCACGACGATCCCCTGGCCCTCATATAGCGACCTGGACGCGACGATCGGCCTGGGCTTTGGCCATGCTTCAGCTGTTCTCTACGTCAATAACGCGTTCAATCAGCGGATTCCCGACTTCGTCTACGGCAATGGCTCGGAGACACTGACTTTCGGGACGACCTACGGCTTGAGGTTCACCGTCAAATACTGACCCTCCCTGCGCGGCCCGACGGGAAACGGACCGGCGGGTCGCGGCCTTTTTGAGAGCGCGGCGTCGTGGAATTGATCTTTGCTTACCAGCAGTGGCCTTACCGGGAGACATTCAGAATCTCGCGGGGCGACAGCGTGCACTCGGATCTCTTCGTCGCCTGGGTGAGACAGGATGGCGTCGTGGGTCGCGGCGAGTGTGGTGTGCTATCGCAATACGGGCACACGCCGGACACCCTGAGGTTGGCTTTCGAGGCGGCGCGGGATGTGATCGAGCGGGAAGGGACGCGCGAGGCGGTCTCACGACGGGTGCGCAACAGCTCAGTGCAAAACGCGCTCGACTGCGCGCTTTGGGACTGGGAGTGTAAATCCACAGGGCGGTCGATCTGGGACCTTACCGGAGTTGCTCGACGCGCCCAAGTCGCTGTCGATCTGACGATCAGCGTGAATCCCCTCGACAAGATGTGCGAGGACGCTCGCCGGGCTGCGGCGGCAGGCTATCGGCTCCTGAAGCTCAAAGCCGACGCCGAGGACATCGTCGCCCGCGTGGCCGCTATTCGAGAGGCGGTTCCCGCCGTCCAATTCGTCCTCGACGCGAACGAGTCCTGGAGCCTCGACATCCTTGCGGCCTCCAGCAAGGACCTGGCCGGACTTGGGGTGGTGCTGATCGAGCAGCCTCTTCATCATTCGGACGACTCTGACCTCGAGGGCTTCTCGGGACCGATCCCGATCTGTGCGGACGAAAGCTGCTGCGACCTGAACGACCTGCCGCGACTTGCCGGAAGGTACCAGGCGATCAATATCAAGCTCGACAAGGTGGGTGGCCTGAGCCCCGCCCTTGAGCTCGCGAGGGCGGCGCGGAAGCAGGGCTTCAAGGTCATGCTCGGCTGCGGCGGGGCCAGTTCGCTTGGGGCGGCGCCAGCCTATGTGGTGGCGACGCTCGCAGATTTCGTCGATCTCGACTCTCCAGCCCTCCTGCTGGAAGACCGAGACCATGCGATGAGTTATCGCGATGGCCAGTTGGAGATATTCGACAGAGCGCTGTGGGGTTAGGCGCTCATGTCCCGGGGGCTCGCTCCCGGGGATCAGCTCAGCGGCTCCAAGGCGTGAATGATGCTCGAACCCGCCCCGGACTGATCCGTCTGTGGACCGCGGATCTCATCAACAGCGATCACCCGGCTGTTCTGACCGGCCGTCGTCTCCCAAGGCGCCGCCGCAAGGTCAGCGCTTCCGCTTCATGCGCAGGATTTCGCACGTCCCGAACATACGCAGACTCAACTCTTCGGCGCGGCCGTCGGGGCCGAAGCTGACCACGGTCTCCGATGGCCTGCTGCGGTTGAAGAGCCGCCCTTGGTCGTCCCGAAACGTCCGGTTGGGGCCCCCTCGCATCCCGGCGATATGGGTGAAGAGCTCGCCGTCCTCTTCCCAGACCCTCAGCTCCGGCATCTCCACGCCGGAGACGATGTCATAGGCGCCGACATAAAGATCCATTTCTTCCGCCGAGATCGCCTTTATCCGCCGCGGAGCAGGCATGAAGTCCGTCCAGCCCTGGGACAGCGCCACTGCCGCAAAGACTTCCCAATAGAGAATGAGGCCGGACTCCGCATTTGTGAGCACGACAGCGCCATCGCCCGTTTCAAGTCTGGCGAGCGCCTCGCACTGATAACCGTCATTGGAGCCGCCATGGCCAAACATGCGGTGCGGGCCTTCCCCATAGATTTCCCAGCCCAGGCCGAATTGGCCGCCCTGAGAGGTCATCATCTGTTCGGCCAGCCGGCGGGTGAGAATGGACGGCGCCCGACCCCGCCATGCGTTCCTGCAAGCGATCATGAAGCGCGCATAGTCGCTGGCGGTGGTCCAGATGCCGCCGGCGCCCAACTGAGGGACGCAGACCCACCTGCCGGGAATGGGGGCCCCATTCTCATGCCCCACAGCCGCATCATCGCGCAGCGCCTCCGGCAGCGGGTTTTCAAATGTGGTCCGCTCCATGCCCAGGGGTTCCAGGACGGCGGATCGGGCCAAATCTGCGAACGGGAGCCCCGAGAGTTCTTCGAGCAGGAATTGCACGATCATCGTTCCGCCGCCTGAATAGCGCACCGACGAGCCTGGGCGCTTGTCAACGCGTACGGGCCCCGTGAGCGCCGGGGGGCGGCCCTCCAACACATCGAGCGGGGTGGGTAACGCGGAGCCGGGCGGCATACCGCCAAAGCCATGCACGGTCGTTCCGGCCATGTGCGACAGCAGGTGGCGAAGAGTGACGGGCGTCTCTGCCGTCAACGCGTTGTCAGGCAGTCTCCAGCCCTTCAAGAACTGGTTAATGTCGTCGTCGAGGGTGAGCCGGTTCTGGTCCACCATCTGAAGCGCCAAGGCGGCAGTGATAGGTTTGCTGATCGAGGCGCCCGAGAACAACGTGTCCCGACCCACCTCTGAGGTCCCCCCAAGTTCGTGGCGCCCGAACCCCTCCGCCCAAGCCAATTCTCCCTTTTCTATCACCGCGACGCTTACCGCCGGGCAAGCATAGTGATCGAGACGCTCCTCGAGCGACCAGCGCGTATCATCCCCAGCAATGGCGTTGGGATAGGTCAGGGACCGCCGAAACGCCGCTATCTGTGCGTCATCCGTTTTCATGGGCCGTCTCCTGAGGCGGGTTCGGGCGCGGTTAGGCCCAAGGATAGCTCCACGGACTCGTCTGTTCGTGGATGCGAGCCAGTCTGAGGAGAATGTCGTCCCGGTGACGCCGCGCCGTGATCTGAAGGCCCACCGGCAGGCCGTCTCGGGTCAGGCCGGCGGGGACGGAGATGGAGGGATTCCAGCACGCGTTCGCCAGCATCCCAAAGGGCTCCACGCCCGTCTCGCTGATATCCCGACCGTCAATCTCCTGTGGTGAGGTGAGATGCGCGTCATAAGGCCGGCAGGCCGTGGCCGGCGACATCAGGAGATCATGTCCCTTGAAGAACTCCGCCACCTCGTTGCAGAGCTTTTCGATCTGAGACCACGAATGCTTGAGGTTGATCGCACCTTCGGCCTTCCGCGCCTGGACGCGGCGGATGACCGCCTTCATCTGCTCAGAAAGATAAGGAAGCCCATCGGGTAGGACGCCGTCCGCGGTGAGGTCTTCCTCCAGGGTGGCGAGGTTAATGGCGCCCCAATGACGATAGATGTTGGTCGGTTGAAACACGGTTCGGGTCTCATGCAGGCGCGCGGCGGCCATCAGGCGCTGGGCCGCCGCCCGGGCGATCTCCACCACCTCCGGCTCGACGACGGCGTATCCGCAATCGGGTGTCCAAACCGCCTTTAGGCCGGTCACATCGAGGGTCTCGATGATGTCCTCATAGAGAAAGGGCGCCGCGGGCAGAGACTGTCGATCGCGGTCGTCCGGGCCCGCCGCCACGTCCAGATACCGGGCCTGGTCACGCACGGTGCGTGTCAGAGCGCCGTGGACGGACCAGTTCGCAAAGCCGTTCGATTTTGCGATCCGCCCATGGCTCGGCTTGAGGCCGATAAGACTGGTGTAGGAGGCTGGCTGGCGGGTCGATCCGCCTCCGTCGGTTGCGGTGGCGAGCGGAACCATACCCGACGCGACCGCCGCCGAGGAGCCGCCGCTGCTACCGCCTGGAGTCTTCTGCGGATTCCAGGGATTGCGCGTGACGCCCCACAAAAGGGTCGAGGTGGCGCCGTCCATGCCGAACTCGGAGGCGGCGGTTTTGCCGATGGGAATGGCGTCCGCCGCGCGCAGTCGCTCGACATGAGGGCTGTCCGCTGTCTTCGGCGCCGTGTCCCGGAGGAACCAACTGCCTTGTGTGGTGCGAAATCCAGCCAGATCCTCAAGATCCTTCACCGCGAAGGGGACCCCCGCCAACGGGCCGACCGACTCTCCTCGAGCGACGCGTTCATCGATGTTTCGCGCCAAGGCCTCGGCCGAGGCCCGGTCCTCCATGATCACGGCGTTCAGTTCAGCATTGCGCGCGTCTATCACCGCAAAGGTCTCTCGCAAGACGTCGACCGCGCTCAGGGCTCCACGCCGTACGCCATCAGAGATTTCGACTAGGGTTCGCATACTCATCCTCACGCCAGAGCCCGAGAGACGTTCTCACGTAAGCCGTTGGAAATGCCGGGCGCTCCCGCCACGCGCTCAAGGGCCTCACGCATCAGCGACTGGCGCCCGGCGTCGTAGCGGCGCCATTGATTGATTTGCGGCATCAGATAATGCGCGCCGGCCCGGCCCAGGCGGTCCATCTCCAGAAGGCGGTCAGCCAAGAAGGCGTAACCCTTTCCGCTCGGGTCATGGAACGCCACCCGATTTTGCCGAAAAAATCCGCCATAGAAGAGCGTCGCCTGAGAATAGTTGGAGGGGTCAAAGGCGGGATGGCGTTCTAGAGCTATAATGTCGTCGACGGCGCCGGGGGCCCGCGACAGGGCCTGAGCATTGAACCATTTATCAACGACGACCGGCTGGGACTTCCACCGTTCATAGAAGGCGGTCACGCCTTTCTGGCGCTGCGGGCGGTCCAGGTGGGTGAGAACGCTGAGCGCCTCAAAGGAATCGGTCATGTTTGTCGCCGCCAACATCTGGTTGAGGGCCAGCTCGGCGCACTCGTCGGACCCTTCCGCATTCAGGAGTTCAAGGATGACATTGCGGAGTTTCCGACGACCAATGCCAGGTATGTCTGGCGCGTAGGGGCCTGTCTCCTTGAGCGCGTGATAGTGAGCGAGGAGCGAGGCCCTGTGTCTCGAAACGATGGCTTCTCGCAGAAAGTCCCTGGCGGCCATGAGCCCGTCGAGATCGATCCGAGCAAGGCCTTCGCTCAGATTCGGCTCATCCGGCAGGGTCAGGATAAGGGCGCGAAGCAGGTTTCCGGCGCCTGCGTCGTCTATGATCTCTCCTATGGCTTCGAGAAACGCGGTGGGCGCGCACATCGGTCGCCCTGTGGAGCGGTCCTCGCTCAGCCGGCGCACTAACCTTATCGCCAGGGTTTGACCCGCGTCCCAACGCGTCACCGGGTCAGTGTCCTTGACTATCAGCACCGCCAGGTCGTCGTCGGACAAGGAGTTGAGGAGTGTGACGGGAGCCGAGAAGCCCCTCAAAAGGGAAGGGATGGGGGGCTCTTCCACGTCGCTCAGGGTGAAGGTCTGGGTGGGTGCGGTAAGTTCCAGTACGGCTTCCGTCGTCGAGCCGCCGTTGGGACTGCGGAAGGCGAGGGGTGCGCCCGATCGCGACAGCAATCCCATACGGACGGGAATATGGAACGGGGCCTCCGTGTCCGGTCCCGCAATCTGGGGACAAGTCTGGGACAGGGTCAGCCTGTAGCAGCGCCTGTTCTCATCCCATACCCCCCCCGCGGTGAGGCGCGGCCGGCCAGCCTGTGTATACCAGAGGCTAAATTGGGTGAGATCGCGGCCGGACGCCTCCTCCATGGCGGCAAGGAAGTCCTCAGTGGTCGCCGCATGGCCGTCATGTCTTGAAATGTAGAGATCGAAGCCGCGACGAAAGACTTCCGGACCAAGAATGGCGCGCAGCATCCGGATGACTTCGGCGCCCTTGTCGTACACGGTGTTAGTGTAGAAATTGTCGATCTCCGCGAAGGCGGAGGGTTTCACGGGATGCGCGGCGGGGCCGTCATCTTCCGCGAATTGATTGCGGCGAAGCTGTTTCACCGCCTCGATGCGCCACACCTCGGAGTCCAGGCGGTCTTCAATGAACTGCTGGTCGCGAAACCGCGTCAGCCCTTCCTTGAGGCAGAGTTGGAACCAGTCGCGACAGGTGACGCGATTTCCAGTCCAATTATGGAACTGTTCGTGTCCGACGATGCGCTCGATGATGATATAGTCATCGTCGGTGGCGATTTCGGGATCAGCCAGGATCCCCGCAGCGCCGAACAGGTTGAGCCCCTTGTTCTCCATCGCCCCCGACCAGCCGCTGAGGGCGACGATATTGAAGACGTCGAGGTCGTATTCGAGTCCGTAGGTGTCCTCGTCCCAGACAAGTGAGCGTTTCAGCGCCTCCATGGCGAAGCGGCACCTCTCCACCGAGTCCCTGTCCGCATAAATCCCAAGGTCTACGCGCCGGCCGCTGGCGGTGGTGTGAGTGTCGGTAAGCCGCGCCCAGTCCCCCGCCATGACCGCGAAGATGTAGCTTGGCTTCGGGTAGGGATCGTGGAACCGGACCCACGCGCGGCCGTCTGCCTCAACCCCTCTGGCGACCTGATCCCCATTCGAGAGCAACACCGGAAAGCGCTCCGGGTCCGCCTTCAAGGTCACAGTATAGACGGACAGGACATCCGGCCGGTCCGGATAGAAGGTCAACTTGCGAAACCCCTCCGGCTCGCATTGGGTGAAGAGCTTTCCGTCAAGGGAGATGAGACCCGAGCGGGAGCGATTCCGTTCCGGACAACAGGCGGTCTCAAGCTCAATGATCGCGGTCTCGCTCAGCCCGTGCAGGGTCAGGACTTCAGCCTCGAGGACCGCCACGTTCGCTCCGGGCGGGCGGCCGTCGACAAGGATCCTGAGAAGCTCCAGATCCTTGCCGTCCAGCACCAGAGGCGCTCCGGGCGCGGTTCCCGGAACCCGGCGGACCTCAAGACGGGCCCGGACCACGGTCCGAACTGGGTCCAGTTCGAATTCCAGGTCAATACGAGGGATCTCGTAATCGGGCGGCCGATAATCGGCGAGGCGCTTGATCCTGGGATGCTCTTCCGCCAACTGGGCTAATCTCACATCAAGAGGGAGTGCTGCACCAAATATAAACGACGTTTATTTAATTGGCGGCGAGGCAAGGCCTGTGTCAAGCGCCCCGCGCGAGAGGATATTCATAAGCTTCGGCCTCCAGTCTAACGCGGCGGGAAACATTGGCCCGGGAGTCGGCCGCCACCGCGGCGCCGACTTCGCCGTCATAGGCGGACATCGCCTCCGCCTCGGAGTCGAACCACTGCTCCACGACTGCATCGAATGGCGAGCCCTCGGGCAGAAGATTGAAGTCATGACGCCTCAGTCCGGGCAGACGTTCGGCCAGAAGACGATGGCGTGTGAGCCACCACTGTGCGAAGGCCTCGCGATCGAGATCGGCGCGCCGGGTCAGAAAGATCATATATTTCTTCATGGTCGGAGACTCAGGCCATATATAAACAATGTATATATAAATCTCCTGAGGCTCGGGCTGTCAAATTTGGCCCTGCCGTTGCATCAACGCGGTTCAGAGAGGCGCTTATGAGAGAGGCCCATCGTCGGACGCCGTCAGGCAAGCTCCGCGCGCGGGGCGCCGGCGTTCCCTTCGTCGGCGAACCCGGCCCGTTCAACGCCATCACCGACGTGGGCGGTGTGGAGGTGGGCTATTGCACCCTGATCCGGGGTCACGGCGCGCTGGTCGTAGGCGAGGGGCCGGTGCGCACGGGGGTGACGGCGATCTTTCCCCACGGACGCGCGCACCCGAACGCCGCAGCCTATGCCGGCTATTTCAGCATGAGCGGAAACGGCGAGATGTCGGGCATGGCCTTCGTCGAGGAGCGTGGCCGGTTCGACGGCCCGATCACCCTCACCAACACCCACAGCTGCGGTCTGGCGCGGGACGCCACAGCCCGATGGCTGTTCTCTCAACTCAAGGCAGGCGACAAGAGCGATCAGCCTTTCTGGCTGCCGGTGTCTGCGGAAACCTGCGATGTCGAGCTCAACGACATCAATGGCCATCATGTGAGGGAAGAGCATGTCATCGCCGCCTTTGATGACGCCAGGTCGGGAGCGATTGAGGAGGGTAGCGTCGGCGGCGGCACAGGAATGCGCTGTTACGAGTTCAAGGGAGGATCTGGGACCGCTTCCAGAGCCGTCGATTACGCCGGGGAGCGATTTCATGTCGGCGCCTTCGTGCAGTCGAATTTCGGCAAGCGCCATTTGCTGACCATCGCTGGCATCCCCATAGGCCTCGAAGTGCCGGTAGAGGCGGTCTCGCCGGACGAAAACGGATCCATCATCGGCGTCGTCGCCACCGACGCTCCGCTCCTGCCGCATCAGCTCAGCCGCGTGGCGCGGCGCGCCGCCTACGGTATCGCCCGCTCCGGCGGGATCGCCTCGAACGAGTCCGGCGACCTGTTCCTCGCTTTCTCCACGGCGGAACGGGCGGCCGTGGAAACCCACAACGGGATCATCAACTCCCGGTATCTGGGCGAACAGGCCATGAGCCAATTCTATGAGGCGACGATCCAGGCGGTGGACGAGGCGATCATGAACAGTCTGTTCGCCAATGAAACCATGGTCGGACGCGATGGACATGTCTGTCCCGGGCTTCCCATCGGGCGTGTGCAGGACATTCTCCGCCGTCACGGTCGTCTTCTGGAGGTGTGAACTCACCGCGCCAACCGAAGGCCCCGAACCCGCCAAAAGGCGTTGGACGCAGCATTGGGGGTCTGAATCCTCTGGTTCTCTCATGCTGTGGGGATGGAGACCATACGCGGGGCGTGGCCCCCCGCCTTCGCGCGGGCGGCAGGCTCGGGCGATCCGCCAGGCTTGACCCTAGGCTGAGATGCCAGGATATTAACATCGTATATATAACAGCGGCGCGGCGACCTGGCCTTCCGCCTGGCCGCGGCAGCGGGAGAAACGCCATGTATCCCAGCAACGAGTCACGTTCCGCCGCCCTCTACGAAAGGGCCTTGCGGGTCATGCCGGGGGGGAATTCGCGCCATACAGTGTATTTTCCGCCTTACCCCATCTACGCCGTCAGGGCCGAAGGCGCGCGCGTCTGGGATGCGGACGGAGTCGAGAGACTGGATTTCATCAACAACTACTCCTCGCTCATCCACGGACACAATCACCCCCGGATCGTCGAGGCCATCATCTCCCAGGCAGGCCGCCTGCTGTCTGTCGCCATGCCCACCGAGGAAGAGGTGCGTTTGGCGGAGATCGTCTGTGATCGCCTGCCGGGGGTTGAACAGGTCCGTTTCACCAATTCGGGAACCGAGGGCGTCATGTTCGCCTTCAAGGCGGCGCGAGGGTTCACTGGCCGAAGCAAGATCGCCAAGGTCGAGGGCGCCTATCATGGCAGCGACGACACTGCCAGCGTCAGCGTCGCGCCGGATCCTCGCCGGTGGGGCTCGGCTCAGGCGCCGGCCAGCGTTCCGGGTGGCGGCTCCGCGCCCCATGTCTCCGAGGACGTCGTCGTTCTCATCATGAATGATGTGGAGGCCAGCCGGCGCATTCTCAGGGCGCATGCGGAGGATCTCGCCGGGGTCATTCTCGACCCACTTCCGTCTCACCTGGGTTATGAGGCCGCGACGCCCGATTTCGTCGCCATGCTGCGCGAGGAGACGAGCCGCGCCGGCGCTCTATTGATCTTCGACGAGGTTTACAGCTTCCGCATGGGGTTCAAGGGCGCGCAGGGCGCACTGGGGGTGACCCCCGACCTCACGGCGCTCGGTAAAGTCATCGGCGGAGGCCTGCCAATCGGCGCAGTCGGGGGCCGAGAGGA
The DNA here is from genome assembly GCA_021808285.1 of Pseudomonadota bacterium. GTDB lineage: Bacteria > Pseudomonadota > Alphaproteobacteria > Caulobacterales > Caulobacteraceae > Acaudatibacter. The sequence continues at coordinate 83,846 of JAKBBV010000001.1, forward strand.
CATCATGTCCGGCGTATTCGATCCCAGGCCGGGTCGACCCCGGGTCGGACACGGCGGCACCTTCAACGCCAACCCGATGACGATGGCCGCCGGTGTGGCGGCGATGGAGATGTTCGACGAGACCGCCTTCAACCGCCTCTCGGCGCTTGGCGAACGACTGCGGACCGGTCTGCGCGAGGCGGTTTCCATCGCCCGCGTTCCCGCGACGGTCAGAGGGGCGGCGTCCATGACATCCCTGATGCACATCGCCGATCCACCGGCCACCTATCGCGATCTGGTGGCTTCGATGCAGGCCAACCCCAAAGCCCGGGAGCGCGCCCAGAGCGTCTTCCAGCAACTGTTGTCACGCGGCGTCATCATCGGCGCCCCGGGTTTGTTCGTGCTCTCAACCGCGTTGACGGAGGCCGACATCGACAAGGCCGTGGATATCACCCTGGAGGCGCTGCGTCGGATCTGAGTCGCTGCCCGTCACCGGATAGGAATTGGCCTGTTGCGGGACGGCGCCTGTTGGGGGCAGACTCAGAGGGCCCTGCCGGACGCTCCCACCGGCGCAATACAGAGCCAGCCGCCGAGCCCCATGAACGCCACCCACTCCGTCGCGGTCCGCCAGTACCATAAAGGTAATGTCGCCGAGGATCTCAAGCTTGCGGCCCTGCGCATCCTGCGGTCCGAGAGGCTTGAGGAGCTGTCCGTTCGGCGTCTTGCCCGTGAGGTTGGGGTTACGCCCGCCAATTTCTACAACCATTTCGCGGACCTCAATGATCTGATCCTGGAGTTGGGGGCCGACGCCTATCTTGAGCGCGCCAAGCTATTGGCCCACATCCGGCGCACGGCGAAGACGCGCTCTGAGGCGATCCTCCAGGTCGCCTTCTCCTATCTCGATCTGGCGCTCCATCAGCCACAGATGTTTCGCATCATGTATGGTTACCTCCCCGAGGCGCAGAAACATGCGGGCTTCCGGGACGCCTCTGACGTCTCGATGGGGGAGATCGTGGAGATCGTCTATGGCGAGCGACGCCACGATCCGGCTCACCTGGATGAGACCCGCGAACGTTGCAAGGCGGCCTATGGTCTCGTGGCCTTGGGAGCGGGCCTGGCCCGTAATGTGGTCGAAGGCATTGTGCCGTTTTCCGCGGAACGTGAAGCTGACATGCGCCGATTTGTGGAGAGCGTCGTTCAGACGTTCATCGATGGCGAGTTTGCCGCGCTAGCCGCCGGCTGAACCCTCCGTCTGTCCTCGCCTGGACGGCCAATATCAACGGTGTTTATATCCTCTGGGCTGACCTGGGAAAGGTCGTCCGCGGAGGTTCAGCATGGTTGCGACGCAGCGGGAAAAGTTCGGCGAGCCTGCGTCCCAAGAGACCCCGTCCCAGGCCGCGGATCGCCGGCGCGAGCGGACAGACGATCCGGTCGCCCGGACGGGAAAATTGACCCGAGGACAGCTTCTGGCCTTCGCCTTCCCTTCCCTCCCGCACGCTTTTGTCGCCCTTCCGCTCAACATTGTGATTCCGGCATTTTACGCCACCCACACCACTGTGACCTTGCTTCAGATCGGCGTCTTTACTTCGGGCAGTCGTCTCCTGGACGCCTTTCTGGATCCGATGGTCGGATTCATCTCCGACCGCACGCCAACGCGGTGGGGTAAACGCAAGCCGTGGCTGATCGCGGCGGGGCTCGTCTGCGCTGCGGCGCTCTTCTTTCTGTTCCAACCGCCGCCAGGCGCCACCATTCTCTATTATGGCCTTTGGTCTTTCCTCCTCTACTGCGGCTTCTCGCTATTCGAGATTCCCCAGGCCGCCTGGAGCGCGGAGTTGAGCCGCGACTACGCGGAGCGGTCTCGGATCAACACCACGGTCGCGCAGTTCAATGTGAGCGGAAGCCTCGTCTTCTGGCTCACCCCCATCCTTCTTTTTGCGGTCAGCGGCACGACATCGATCACCGGACAGAGCCTGTCCGCCATCGCCTGGCTCTATCTGTTGCTCATGCCCGCGGGCCTGCTCGTGGCCGCCAAGGTCGTACCGAGAGGGGCCCCGGTCGCCAGTCAGCCCTTGCGCATTCGCGACCTGTTCAAATCGCTTCGGCGCAACAGGCCCTTCAGGGCCTATATTCTGGCTTATGGTCTCTGGGGACTAGGACAGGGCGCCACTCTCTCGGTCACCATGATTTTCCTGACGGACCGGATGAGACTGGCGAGCGCCTTTCCCTTCATGATGATCGCGCTCTTCTCCACCACCATCGTCAGTCTGCCGGTATGGTCGCGCCTCGCTCTGAGGTTCGACCGTCACCGGGTCTGGGCCGTGAGTCTCGTCTTAAGCGCTTTGGGTAGGCCGCTGGCCCTGCTCGTGACGCCGGGGCCGGCGGGTCTTTGGCCGATGCTGGCCCTTACATGCTTAAGCGGATTTCTGACGGCCCCATGGAACTTTGCGCCCCCGGCCATGCTGAGCGATGTGATCGACTATGATATTTGGCGCAACGGCGCAAACAAAGCCGCGAACATCTGCGCCATGAATACACTGCTCGTGAAGGCGAGCATGGCGCTGGGCGCCGGCGGCGCGTTCATCATCATGGATCGATTTCATTATCGGGCAGGGGTGGCGAACACAGGCTCCGCAGAAACGGGCCTCCTGATCGCGTACCTGGTTATCCCTGGCATCTTTCACGCCCTGGCCGCCGCAGCGGGGTGGCGCTTTCCCCTCACCTCCAGGCGTCAGACCATCGTTCGACGTCGGATCGAGTCCATCGGCCTGCGCCTGGCCCGAGGAACGCCGTCGCCCTGATGCGGTCAGCGTGCGGGATCAGTGCGAGCGTAGCTCTGCGCCGCCCGTCACCGCGACGACTCCGTCCGGTCGTGAAAGCCGGAATCGGATCTGCTCTCCATTCGTCGTCCATCTCAGGGCGAGGCTCAATCCGGGAACAACCGGCGCCCGGAAGCGTGCGGCCAGACGCGTCAGACCGCCGTTCGGCGGCGTCAGGCGCTTGGCGATCATGGCCCAGAGGGCGGAGCCGTGGACGATGATATCCTCAAAACCCGCCGCCAATGCCGCGCGTCTCTCGGTATGAATCGGATTCCAAATCTCAGCCGCCGCGCTGTAGAGGTGCGGAAAGCCTCGCGCGATGCGGATTTGCGTCTCGCCTTTGGGCCAGCTTGCCGACACCCGCTCATCGAGAAGATCGGGACCTTCAAACTCAGGCGCCGGATGTGGACGGCCCGAAAGGGTCGCGCCGCGGAAGATGCTTATGGAGCGCGTGCGGGCGACCACAAGGTCGTCAGTGGCCCGACGGTGGATGATGGCGGAGGTTACGGCCACGCCTGAGCGAATCTCCCTGACGCCCACAACTTCGGAAGCGCACACAAGTCTGTCGCCCAAGCGAAGGGGAGCCAGAAAAGCACTGTCCTGGATCGCGTGAACGCCACGAACGATCTCATCAGGCGAGAGCCGCGCGATCGCGCGACGACTGATCTGGCTGAGCGCCCATTCAGGAGAGGCAATCAGGGTTGGGGCGGCTTCGAGACCGGCCGCCTTGGCGTCGTCGAGAGCTCCACTATCGTCGGGATCAAGCACGGCGGCGAAGGCAAGAGCTCTGGCCGGCGTGACGTCCCAGCGCAAGGGTCCGAAGCGGCGGCCCAGGTTCTGAGCCTCATACGGCATAACGCATCCTTTGCGGGCGGCGCAGCGGTGAGATCATGGGCCAGCCACGACACGCTGTGACTGCGCACCGAGGCCGGATATGCCCAACTCCACGATATCTCCCGCTTTCAGGTATCTTGGAGGCGTGCGTCCAAGTCCCACCCCGGGCGGCGTCCCTGTCGTGATCACATCGCCGGCTTCCAGGCGCATGAACTGAGAGGCATAGGCCACCAGCTCCATCACGCCGAACACCATGCTGGAGGTATGGCCCGTCTGCATGCGTTCGCCGTTGACATCGAGCCAGAGGTCCAGAGCCTGAACATCGGCGATCTCCTCAGGGGTGACGAGATACGGTCCCAAAGGGCCAAAGGTCGGGCATCCCTTGCCCTTCATCCACTGTCCGGAGCGCTCCATCTGATAGTCACGTTCGGACACGTCGTGACATACGCAGTAGCCGGCGATGGCCGCTCGGGCCGTGGTGAGATCGGCGCGATAGGCATCACGACCAATGACGACCGCCAGCTCGACTTCCCAGTCGGTGCGGGTCGAGCCTCGAGGTAGCTCCAGATCATCATTAGGCCCGACGATGCAGCTTGGCGCCTTGTTGAAAAGCACGGGCTCATCGGGAAGCGGCATGCCCGACTCCGCGGCATGGTCCGCATAATTGAGACCAACAGCGATGAAGTTCCGAACGCCCGCAACACAAGGGCCCAGGCGGGCCCCTTCGGGAACGGCGGGCAAGGCCAGGAGATCGGTCTGGCCCAAGGCGTGCAACCGGTCCGGGTGCAGGGCCGCTCCGCTGAGATCCCCAATCAAGCCAGAGAGATCCCGCCGGCTTCCATCGGGGGCCACGATTCCTGGCCGCTCAGCGCCGGGAGGGCCGTATCGAAACAGCTTCACAGACTCATGCCTCCGTCGATCACCAGGTTCGAGCCGGTCATGAACGTTGCCTCGTTGCTGGCCAAGAGGATCGCCAAGGCCGCGACTTCATCGGGCGCGCCGATGCGGCCGACCGGATGCCGCGCAAGAAAGGCTCTGCGGGCGGATTCGATATCGCCTCCCGCCGCCATGCGCTCGCGAAGCGAGGGGGTGTCCACGGTGCCCGGACTAATCGCGTTGCAGCGAATGTTTTGTGCGGCGAAGTCCCTGGCGATCGAGAGTGTGAGCCCAAGAACGGCGGCCTTGCTGGCGCCGTAGGCAAAGCGGTTTGGCGGAGCCATGACCGTCGAGGCCACTGAAGCCATGTTGATGATGGACCCACCGCCCCGCGCGATCATGCCGGGCAGGAAGGCCCGACAGGTCAGAAACATGGACTCGACATTGAGGGTGAAGCTGCGTCTGAACTCATCGAGTGTGCAGTCCAGGGCTGTGCCGTGCGCGACGAAGCCCGCGCAATTCACCAGCACATCGATATCGGGAACACGATCGGCAGCCCGTTGGACAGCCTGCGCATCGGTGACGTCCAGGGCGAAATGCGTCAGGTTCCCGGTGCTGGGGAGCCCCGCCAGTTTGGCGGCGTCAATGTCGGTGGCCGCAACACGGGCGCCTTCGCTCAGGAACGCCTCAGCGATGGCTCGACCGATGCCTTGGCCTGCCGCAGTGATAAAGCACGACTTGCCCTTCAACCGATTCATGTGGCGCGCGACTCCATGACGACGCAAGGGGACCAATATATACAACGTTTATATTAGCGATTGTCGACACCGTCGTCGAGATAGGTCGCAGATCGGCCGAAGCGCTGGGAGTTGTGTGCGGCGGAACACCCTCGATCCCAACCGTCGCGGCGCGCGACGGACGCCGAACTGAACCCCATCAGAACCCGTAGCCGCCCTATTTCCGCGTCACGGTGAAGCGGGTCAGCTCCTTCTTAGGCAGGTCCCAGCCCGGGCGCAGGGCGAGGGCTTTCTGGTAGTCGAAATAGGCCGAGGTTTCGTCGCCCTGACCCTCTTCGGCGATGGCGCGGTTGAAGTAGGCCTTTTCCGGCTGGCTGACTCCCAGGGCGAGCGACTTGTTGAGCTCGGCCAGTCCCTCGCCATAGCGGCCGAGCGCGGTCAGGACCGCGCCATGATCGAGCCAGCCGTCCCCGGCGGCCGGGTTCAGCTTCACGCCCGCGTCGAGATCGGCCAGGGCAGCGTCCAGCCGGCGCTGGCGCAGCTTCATCACGCCGCGATTGATGAAAGTGCCGCCGCGATCCTCGGGGATCAGGTCGTCGAGTTGCAAGGCGAGGTCGCACAGGTGCAAGGCGGCGGGGTCGGAGCGTCCGGCGAGGGCCGCCTGATAGCACTCCTGCGCGGTCCCGTGACCGAAGACGGCCACCTCCGCCCGGGCGCGACCCGGAAGGACGGCGACAACCGCCAGGCCCAGCAGGGCGGCGGCGAAGGGCGCCTGAAACCTTATCCCGCGTCGCATGTCGCGTCCCTCCGCTAACGCGGACGCACCGCCTCACCGGGCGCGCGCCCGCAGGGTCCTGGCGAAAGGGTCCCCCCGCGCGCCGCGCCTGTCAAATCACGACATGCTCAACCCGCCAGGCCGGCGACGATGTCGGCCGGGTCCGCCAGGTTGCGCAGAGGCCGGCCACCCAGGAACCGCTCCAGATTGTCGAGGAACAGGGCCTCGTTGCGGACATGCTGACCGCCGGTGAGGCCCGAGGCGTGGCCGTTCAGGCTGACCCGGGGATGGTCCCAGAATGGGCTCTGAGCGGGCAGGGGCTCAACCTCGAAGACGTCCAGCACCGCATGGGCCGGGACGCCGCGATCCAGCGCCGCCAGGAGCGCGGGCTCGTCCACCAGGCCGCCGCGACCGACGTTCACGAACACCGAACCGGGCTTCATGGCGGCGAAGACGGCGGCGTTGGCCAGATGTCGCGTGGACGGGGTGAGGGGGAGGCAGAGCACCACCACATCGGCGCCCGGCAGTTCGGCCATGAGATCCTCAAGCCCCACCAGGCGGTGGGCCGGGCCCGGATCGGCGCGGTCGCGCTTGACGCCGATGATCTCTGCCCCAAAGGCCCGGGCGCGGGTGGCCACCCCCTGGCCGATGGCGCCAAAGCCGACGATCAGCCAGACCGAGCCCGCTGCCTCGCGGAAATCCTCGCGCCACCAGACCCTGGCGCCCTGGGCCGCGCGCCGCTCCGGCCCGCGCTGGAAGTGGTCGAGCACGCCATGGAGGACATAGTCGGCCATGCCCACGGCCTGACCGTGACTGGTGGTGAGGGCCGCGCCCTTGCGCGCGATCTCGCCAAACACCGCGTTGTCGAACCCGGCGGCGGCGCTCTGCACCCAGCGAAGGCCCCCCGATTTGAGCAGAGCGACGAAAAAGGGCCGCGCGACGGGCGAAAAGAACACCTCGTGATTGGCCCAGGCGGCCTCGACCTGCGCCGCGTCGGGCGAGATCTCCACTCCATCGAGGCGGAGGACGCCGTCATCGCCGAGGACCAGTACCTCCAGGGCGGAGCCGTGGGCGGCGAGGGCCGGGGCCAGGCGTTCGGCCGTGCGGGCATAGAGAAGCAGGCGGGCCATTGGAGGGCTCCTCGGGGGCAGGGGGCGTCGATCTGACGCCGCGGAAGGCCGCGCCGAAAGTAGCGCGGGCGGAAAATCTCAGTCTAAGGTCCAGACAAGCGCCGTCTCAATCGGCGCGCGACGCCTTCTGCGACACATTCCGGGAGAAGCCCATGGCCCGCCTCAAGTTCGGCGCCTTCCTCGCGCCCCATCACCCCATTGGTGAGCATCCGACCCTGCAGTTGCGCAGCGATATCGCGCTCGCCGTGCGGCTGGAGGAGCTGGGCTATGACGAGTTCTGGTGCGGGGAGCATCACTCCACCGGCTGGGAGGTGATCGCCTCGCCGGAGCTGTTCCTGGCCGCGGTGGGCGAGCGCACCCACCGCATCCGCCTGGGCACGGGGGTGATCTCTCTGCCCTATCACCACCCTTTCAATGTCGCCCAGCGCCTGGTGCAGCTCGACCACATGACCCGCGGCCGGGTGATCTTCGGCTCGGGTCCCGGCGCCCTGCCCTCGGACGCCTATGTCCTGGGTATAGATCCCATGGTCCAGCGCGACCGCCAGGACGAGGCCATCGGGGTGATCAAGCGCCTTTTCGCCGGCGAGCGGGTGACGCATGAGAGCGACTGGTTCACCCTGCGCGAGGCGCGGCTGCAACTTCTGCCGGTGCAGGAGGAGATGCCTTTCGCGGTGGCCTCGCAGGTCAGCCCCTCGGGCATGACGCTCGCCGGCAAGTATGGCGCCGGCGTGCTCTCCATCGGCTCCATGTCGACCCAGGGTCTCCTGGCCCTGCCGACCCAGTGGAGCTTCGCCGAGGAGGCGGCGGCCAAGGCCGGGCGCAGCGTCGATCGGGCCAATTGGCGCGTGGTCATGACCTGGCACATCGCCGAGACCCGCGAACAGGCAAGGGCCGAGGCCAAGGAGGGCCTTCTGCGCTGGCACAACGAATACAATGTCGGCACCCTGATGCGCCCCGGCGCGGTGGCCTATGGCAGCGCCGATGAGGCGGTGGACCAGATCGCCTTCAGCGACGGCGCCGCGAGCGTGATCGGCACGCCGGACGACCTCGCAGCCGCCATCCGCCACTTGCGCGAGATCTCCGGCGGTTTCGGCACCGTGATCGGCTTCGCCCACGACTGGGCCAATCGCGAGGCGACCCTGCGCAGCTGGGACCTGGTGGCGCGCCACGTCATTCCCGAGGTCAATGGCCTTCTGGAGCCCTACAGGGAGTCCCAGCGCCATGTGATCGCCAACCGCGAGGTGTTCGAACGCGCCGGCGCCGCGGTGATGCAGAAGATCATGGCCAATGAGCGCGCCGCCGCCGCCCTTCAGGAGACCATGGCCGCGCGCACCGCCACCACCGGGGGCCATATGCCCGATCTTCAGGCGGAAAAAGCCAAGGCGTCCTGAGCCGCGGCTTTATTGCGGGCGCGGTCACGACTTCGCCGCGATGGAGGGTATAGAGATCGCGCGCCCGCCCATTTGGCGGGAAAGGGTGCGATCCATGGCCTTTGATCCTTCGAGCCCCTCCCGGGCGCGATCCCGGGCGAAACCCACCAAGAGCTCGCCCGCGGCCTGGCCCATGGTCCAGACCGTGGCCCCGCCCAAGGACCAGGACGGAGATCCTGAGCTGCGACGGGTCCTGGTGCTGCAGGGCGGCGGGGCGCTGGGCGCCTATCAGGCCGGTGTCTTCGACGCCCTCAACGGCGCGGGCGTCGAGCCCGACTGGGTGGCCGGCATCTCCATCGGGGCCATCAATGCCGCCATCATCGCCGGTAATGCGCCGGAGAATCGCGTGGCCCGGCTCAAGGAGTTCTGGCGCCAGGCCACCTCCGGCCCCCAAGTGGCGCCGCCGGTTCTCCTCCCCGGCGGGCAGGATTGGGTGGCGCGCCTGAACGCCGCCAACGCCCTGATCTATGGCGCGCCGGGTTTCTTCAGCCCGCGCATGGTCCCGCCGCCCTTCGCGGCCCCCTCGGCGCCGGACGCCCTCAGCTTCTACGACAGCCGACCCCTGAAACAGACGCTGGAGCGTCTGGTGGACTTTGATCGGATCAACTCCGGCGTGACCCGGCTTTCGGTGGGCGCCGTAAACATCGAGACCGGCAATTTCACCTATTTCGAGAACGTTCACGGTCGGCGCATCGGCCCCGAGCACATCATGGCCTCGGGCGCCCTGCCGCCGGGCCTTCCGCCCATCCAGATCGACGGCGCCTGGTATTGGGACGGGGGCCTGGTCTCCAACACGCCGCTGGACTGGGTGCTTCAGGCTGAGACCGGCGCGCCCATGGCCATCTTCCAGGTGGACCTCTTTCCCGCCCGCGGCGCCCTGCCCCGGACCATGGCCGAGGTCGCCGACCGCGAAATGGATATCCGCTTCTCCAGCCGCACCCGGCTCAATACCGATCAGTCGCTGCAGCTGCGGCGGCTCAAGCGCTTGGCGCGCGACCTTCTGGCCGACCTGCCCCCGGACCTGCGCGACAACCCTCATGCCCGACGCCTGGCCGATGCGGCCTGCGAGAACGCGGTGAACATTGTGCATCTGATCTATCGCGGAAAGCCGCATGAGAACGGTCACCGCGACTATGAGTTCTCCCGCGCGACCATGATCCAGCACTGGGCCAGCGGCATGCGCGCGGCGCGTCAGGCCATGACCCGAGGCGCCGATATTCTCAACCCCGTGGGCGCGGACGTCACCCACACATTCGACGGCAGCGAGGAGACGCAGTGATGAGCCTCAAGGGCAAGGCGGCGGTGGTCACCGGATCCACCAGCGGCATCGGGCTGGCGATCGCCCGGGCCCTGGCCAAGGACGGCGCGGATGTGATGCTGAACGGTTTCGGCAAGCCCGACGACATCGCCGCGGCGGTGGCCGGTGTCCAGTCCGACTTCGGCGTGCGCTGCGCCCATTCCGATGCCGACATGACCAAGCCCGATGAGATCGCCGGTATGATCGCGCAAGCGACCAAGACGTTCGACGCGGTGGATATCCTGGTCAACAACGCCGGCGTCCAGTTCGTCTCGCCTGTGGAGAGTTTTCCACCGCAGAAGTGGGACCAGATCCTGGCCATCAATCTCTCGGCGGCCTTCCACGCCATGAGCGCCGCCGTGCCGGTCATGAAAGCCAGGGGCTGGGGCCGGATCATCTCCACCGCCTCGGCCCACTCAAAGGTCGCCTCGCCCTTCAAGTCCGCCTATGTGGCGGCCAAGCACGGCCTGGATGGCCTCTCCAAGACCGTGGCCCTGGAAGTCGCGACGCACGGGATCACGGTCAACTGCATCAGCCCGGGCTATGTCTGGACGCCGCTGGTGGAGAACCAGATCCCCGAGACGATGGCCGCCCGGGGCTTGACCCGGGAACAGGTGATCAATGACGTCCTGCTCGAAGCCCAACCGACCAAGCAATTCGTCAAGGTCGAGGAGGTCGCGGCCCTGGCCGTGTTCCTGTGCTCGGACGCTGCGGCCCAGATCACCGGCGCCAATCTCTCCATCGACGGAGGCTGGACTGCGGAATAGGTGCTTCGCCGCTCTGGTTCTGGGGCTGGTCCTGTCGGGGCCCGCCCTGGCGGCGGACCTTCCCCTCGCTCGAGATGTCGACCTGCACCGGCTCTATGGCGGCTGGTACATCGTGGCGACAATCCCTAACGGCTTCGAAAAGGGAATGGTCGGGCCCTACGACGTCTACGCGCCGGACGGCCATGGCGGCATCCGTGAGGACTTCTATGTCCGTCGCGGTCGCTTCTCCGCGCCGCGCCGACATTTCACGGTCCACGACTTCATCGCTCCGGGCACGGGCGACGCCCATTGGCGCGTGCAAATCTTCTGGCCGCTGCGGCTGCCCTTTCTCCTGCTCGATCAGGTTCCCGGCGGAAGATATCTGATGTTCGGTGAGAACGATCGGAACCTGGGCTGGATCTATTCGCGCACGCCGGACCTTCCTGACGCCGACTATGCCGCGCTCAAGGCGCGCTTCGCGGCCCTGGGCTATGATCCCTCGCGCTTCCGCAGGATCGTCCAGCGTCCCGATCAGATCGGCAAACCCGGATTTTGGAGCGCGGGCATAAGACCTTAAGTCAAAGAGGCGTCGACGCCGCCGCCGGCCGCCGATAGGCTGGGGCGGGAGACAAGCCATGGCCGATTTCAGCGCCTTCAAGCAACGCCCCTGCCCGGACTGGTTTGCCCGACCGCAGCTCGGAATCTTCATCCATTGGGGCGTGTTCGCCATCCCCGCCTGGGCCCCGCGAGGACCCTCCATCACCGAGCTCATCCGCACCGATTACGACAACCTCTTCACGCTCGCGCCCTATGCGGAATGGTATGAGAACGCCCTGCGCATTGCGCACAGTCCGACGCGCGCCCACCACGCCGCCCGCTGGGGACGGCGGACCTACGACAGTTTCGCCCTGGATTTCGAGCGCGAGGCGGCCGCCTTCGATGCCGAGGCCTGGGTCGATCTCTTCGAGGAGGCAGGCGCCTCCTATGTGGTGTTCGTCGCCAAGCACCACGACGGTTATTGCCTTTGGCCTACAGACATCGCCAATCCCCGCCGCGCGGCCTGGCGTTCGCAACGGGACTATGTGGGCGAGCTGGCGACCGCGACCCGGGCGCGGGGCCTGAGGTTCGGGGTCTACTATTCAGGCGGTCTCGACTGGACCTTCCAGAACCGTCCGATCACGGATTTCGGCTCGATGATGGCCTGCGTGCCTCTGGATGACGCCTATGCCGACTATGCGGAGGCGCAGGTGCGCGAGCTGATCGACCGCTACGCGCCGAGCATCCTCTGGAACGACATCGCCTGGCCCGACGAGTCCCGGCTTCCGGGCCTGTTCGCGCACTATTACGCGACAGTCCCCGACGGGGTGGTCAATGATCGCTGGCAAGGCAACCGCGCCCTGTTCCAGAACCTGCAGACGGCGGAGGGCCTGGAGGCGTTCAACACTTATCTCAAGGCGCGTCTCGCGGCCCATGAGGGCGAATTGGGCCAGCCCCCGCCGCCTCACTGTGACTTCCGCTGCGCCGAATATGCCGATGGCCGCAATCTCGGCGGAGGGAAATGGGAGTCGACCCGGGGCATCGGCCTCGCCTTCGGCTACAACGCCAATGAGCGGGCGGAGGACCACCTCACCGGTGAGGGGCTGATCGCGCTCTATGGCGACGTGACCGGACGCGGCGGCAATCTGCTGATCAATGTCGGGCCCATGGCGGATGGGACGATACCCCCGATCCAGACCGCGCCTTTGCGCGCGCTCGGCGCGACGATCCGATCAGAAGAGGCCGCGCCGGATCGTCCGCTCAGATGAGCCGGCGCGCGATCTCCGCGACACGCTCGGCCGTGATGCCGAAGCGCTCATAGAGCTTGGCCGCCGGGGCCGAGGCGCCGAACCCGTCCATGCCCACGAAGGCCCCCGTGGGGCCGATCCAGCGGTCCCAGCCCAGGCGGGCGGCGGCCTCCACGACGACACGCGGCGCCTCGCCCAGGACGGTGGCCTGATAGGCCCCATCCTCAGCCTCGAACCGCTCCCAGCAGGGCATGGAGACAACGGCGGCGGCAATTCCGTCCTGGGCCAATCGCGCGGCGGCGGCCACGGCGATCTCCACTTCCGAGCCCGTCGCCAGGAGCGTCACCTGGCGCGGACCGGGCGGTTCGAGGAGCACATAGGCGCCCTTCGCCGAAAAGTTCTCCGCTACGGAATCGCGCAGGGTCGGTAGACCCTGACGGGACAGGACCAGCGCGGAGGGCCGACCTCGCGAGGCCAGGGCCAGCTCCCAGCACTCGGCCGTCTCGATCACGTCGGCGGGGCGGAAGACATCGAGATGGGGCGTCGCGCGCAGCATGGCCAGATGCTCGATCGGCTGGTGGGTCGGGCCATCTTCGCCCAGGCCGATGGAATCGTGGGTAAAGATATAGACCACCCGCAGGCCCATCAGGGCCGAGAGACGGATCGCGCCGCGCGCATAGTCGGCGAAGGTCAGGAAGGTGCCGCCATAGGGGATGAAGCCGCCGTGCAGGGCGATGCCGTTCATCGCCGCCGCCATGCCGTGTTCGCGGATGCCATAATGGACATAGCGCCCGCCATAGGCGCCCGCGGTCACCGGCGCGGTATCCTTCGTCACGGTCAGATTGGAGTGGGTCAGGTCGGCCGAGCCGCCCAGGGTGAGCGGGGTGGCGGCGTTGATCACGGCCAGGGCCAGTTCAGAGGCCTTTCGCGTGGCGACCTTGGGCCGGGCCTGGACTTGCTCGCGCTTGAAGGCGGCCAGGGCTTCGGCCACGGCCGGTCCCGGCTCGCCGGACAGATGATCGGAGAAGACCGACCGCTGCGGCGAGGTCGAAAGCCGCTCCTCCCAGGCGGCCCGTCGCGCCGCGCCGCGCGCGCCCGCGGCCCGCCAGGCGGCGAGGATGCGGGGCGGGATCTCGAAGGGCGGCCAGGGCCAGTTCAGGCGCTCGCGGGCTCCGGCGATCTCCGCCGCGCCCAGGGCCTCGCCATGGGCCTTGGAGGTTCCCGCGCGGGTCGGGGCGCCAAAGCCGATAGAGGTGCGGCAGGCGATCAGGCTGGGGCGTCGCGTCTCGGCCCGGGCGCGTTCGAGGGCGGCGGCCACCGCGGCCGGATCGTGGCCATCGATGCGCTCGGCCCGCCAGCCGGCGGCCTCGAAGCGCTTGAGCTGGTCCATGGACGTGGAAAGGCTGGTGGGGCCGTCGATGCTGATGCCGTTGTCGTCGAACAGCACGGTCAGCCGCGAGAGGCCCAGATGGCCGGCCAGGTCGATGGCCTCGTGGCTGATGCCCTCCATGAGGCAGCCGTCGCCGGCGATGACATAGGTTCGGTGGTCGACGAGATCGTCGCCGAACCGCGCGTTGAGCATGCGCTCGGCCAGAGCCATGCCCACAGCCGTCGCCAGCCCCTGGCCCAGGGGCCCGGTGGTGGTCTCCACGCCGAGCGTGTGGCCGTATTCCGGATGCCCAGGGGTCAGGGAGTCGAGCTGCCGAAAGGCCTTCACCTGCTCGATAGTCATATCCGGGTAGCCGAGCAGATAGTTGACGGCGTAGTGCAGCATCGAGCCATGACCGGCCGAGAGCACGAAGCGGTCGCGGTCGGGCCATTGCGGCGCGGCCGGGTCGAGGTTCAGAACCTGGGTGAAGAGCACCGTGGCGACGTCGGCCATGCCCATGGGCATCCCGGGATGGCCACAGCCGGCCGCCTCCACCGCATCCATGGTCAGGGCCCGGATGGCATTGGCCATCTCGCCATGGGTCGCCCCGGCGCCCGACTGCTGAGAGCCCGACTGCTGAGAGACTGTGGACTGGGTCATGACGTCCCCCCCGCGCTTACGCTCGCTTGCCATCCCCCCCGCCGCAGTCCACGGCCGGGTCGGCCGCCCGGAATCAGGCGGCTCTTCATCACCAGTCTACCGGGTTTCGCGGCGATCGCGCCCGGCGAGATGACCCCGAAGCGGCGGAGGCCGGCTATTTGGCGTTCTGCACCAGATAGGCGACCACATCCGCCCGCTGCTGCGGATCCTTGACGCCGGTATAGGTCATATAGGTGCCCGGAACCATTTTCTGCGGGTTCTCAAGGTAGGTGTAGAGGTTCTGCTGCGTCCAGACGATGCCGGAGTTCTTGTTGGCCGAGGAGTAGTTGAAGCCAGGGATGGCGCCCGAGTGGCGTCCGACGATGCCGTGCAGGCTGGGCCCGACCATATTGACCCCGGCCTTGAGCGAGTGACAGGCGCTGCAGATAGCGAAGGTCTGGGCCCCATTGGTCGGGTTTCCATAGACATCGCCGTTGTTGAACTTCACATCGAGCTTGATCATGCCCGGGCCCGCAGCGCCCACGCCGGTCGCGGCGGCGGCCGGAGCGGCGCCGGGAGCGGCCGGACCGGCGGCGGAGGCGGCCGTCGGCGACGCCGGAGGCAGGGGAACCGCCTCGGTGATGGCGGTGGACACGGATTCCGGCGGGGCGGCCTTCTGCGAGCAGCCCGCAAGGCTGAGCGCGCCCACAGCGCCAAGGGCGGCGATCGCGGCGGCGTTCACGACGGAATGCAGTTTCATCTTGCGCGGTTCCCTTTCTCGCCGACCCTCGCCGACGCGACGGGCTTGTCGCAGAACCGCCGCCCTTCGTCGAGGCGCCGCGCCGCGCTTTTTCATGGCGGGTCGACGCCGCCTCGCGCCGGCGCGAGGTCGGGCGCCGCAGGGTCAGGCTTGCATCGGCCGTCCGTCTTGGCACGATCCCCTTGGAGCCGCCGCGCGATGGACGCGGAGGCCATGCGGAGGAGAATGACGCCATGACCGATATTCTCGACCTGGGAGGCCGGGTCGCCCTGGTTACCGGCGCCGGCCAGGGGGTGGGACGCCAGATCGCCCTGCACCTGGGCGGGGCGGCGAACAGCGGCGGGGTGGTGGTCAACGACTATGTGCTCGACAGGGCCGAGGCCGTCGCCGAGGAGGTGCGCGTCGCCGGCGGGACGGCGATCGCCCTGCAGTGCGACGTTTCCGACCATGCGGCGGTCAAGGCCATGGTCGCCGAGGCCAGCGCCAAGCTGGGCGCGGTCGGTATCCTGGTGAACAATGCCGGCAACGCCGGGGCCAATCCCTCACCCGAGCTCGGCAAGCCGTTCTGGGAGACGAGCCCGGAGGTGTGGATGAGCTTTCTGGGCGTGAATCTCTTCGGCGTGATGAACTGCACCGCCGCGGTGATCCCCGGCATGATCGCACGCCAGGGTCCCGGCCGCATCATCACCATCATCTCCGATGCCGGCCGCTGGGGCGATGCGGGACTGGAGATCTATGCCGGAGCGAAGGCCGGCGCGGCGGGCTTCATGCGCTCCACCGCCCGCTCGCTCGGCCGCCACGGCATCACGGCCAACTGTATCGCGATTGCTCTGACCGCGACCCCGGCGGTCAGGCGGACCCTGGAGGGCGATCCCGAGCGCCTCAAGCGCACCCTGGAAAAATACATCGTCCGCCGCCCGGGCCAGCCCGAGGACATCGCCAATATGGCCCTCTTCCTGGCCTCGGACGCATCGAGCTGGATCACCGGTCAGGTCTATCCGGTGAACGGCGGTTTCACCTTCGCGCTGTAGTCCCGCGTCCGACCGAAGGGCGTCAGAACTTGGCGCCCAGGGTCACGAAGATGCTGCGCGGCGGAGCCGGAAGGGCGAGCAGAGAGCCCGCGCCGACCGTAGTGGGGTTGGTGTAGCCGCCGGCCCCATAGAGACCACCTGCCGAGATATACTCGAACGCATTGTACTGTTTGTTGAACAGGTTGTCGATCTCAAGTGTGATCGACAGGCATTTGGTGTAAGGGATGTGTAGAGACTGAGGAAGATCCACCTCGGTCGAGAAATTGAATGTGCCGAACGCGGGAAGTTTCTGCGTGCTCGTGATATTCATCAGGTTGTCGTAGATATATTGCGAACCCGTTCTCTGATAGGAAATACGGGGCTGGATCAGCGTCTCGCCCAGTTCAAGCTGATAGTAGAGCCCGACGTTGAGGTTCTCGTTAGGCGTGTTGGGGACCGGCACGCCGGTGAACGTTCCCGAGCCATTGACGAAATTGCGGAAGGTGGCGTCCACGACGCCCAGGTTCAGGAACGCGTAGAGGCGCGGCAGGGGAGAGGCCTCGGCGAAGATGTTGACGCCCTGATAGTAGGACGACCCGAAGGCAAGGAGCGCGCCGCCGCTGGCCAGGGCGGTCGGGATGGTCTCGTTGTCGAAGTTGAGGTGATAGTAGGAGACATCCAGGGACAGGTCCGAGGCGGGGCCCAGCCGGTCCTTCTGGAATTTCGCGCCGACCTGGTAGAAGTCGCCGCGTTCGAGTTGGACCTGTGACGCCTGGATAGCGACATAGGGGCCGGTCCCCCCGCCGTTTTCGGGCTGGCGATAGCTGCGCGCCCAGTTTCCATAGAGAGCAAGCCAGGGGAGGGCCCGCCAGTTGACGCCGACCGACGGCTCGACGCGCGCGAAGCGGGTCTGTGACGCCGGGAACTGACTGAGCTGCCCCCCGGGATTGTAGAGCACGGCGTTGGGAAACTCGCCGGCCTCGTCATGGCTGAAATAGGTGAACCAGTCGATGAACCTCAGGCCGGGGGTGATGTCGAGCGTGGAGAACGGGTGGAAGTCGTCCTGGACAAAGGCTGCGAGGTCCACCTGTTCGAACAGGTCGCTGAAATATTGCCCGTTCGGTGAGGTCGGCGACCCCATCAGGCCGGCCGGGACGGGAACCGGGGAATTGATGAAGCCCAGGGCCGGATTGAACAGCTGCTCGCGGGAGTGATACTCGCTCCACTGGGCGAAGCCGCCGACCTCCAGATCGTTCATCGGCAGGGCGATGTCGAAAACCGGCTTGTCCCCAACCACCAGGCTGTGCGGCTGGTTCACCTCGTAGAGACTCTCGCTGCCTCCGACGTAGTCGTGCAGCGGCGTGTAGTGGAGGCGGTCCTCGTAATCGCCATAGGCCAGGTTGCGGAACGAGACGTCGGAGCTCACCTTCAGGTTGAGCTGGCTGTAGATCATCCGAATCGCATTGGTGTCGTACTTCCAGTCCACCGCGCCGGGGAGGGTGGTGTAGAAACCGGTGGTCTGCTCGCTGAAGAGCGGGGCGTTGGCCTGATAGCCCTCCAGAGTGACCCCAGGTATCGGCGAGACCGGGGTCGCCAGCGGACGGTAGGCGCCGCTGCGCGCGAAATAGGCCCCCAGGCTGAAATCGCCGTCGGCGAACGACTTCTTCGTCTTGAAAAAGAAGGCGTAGTTCTGACTGCTTTCCTCGAGCCCATCCGGTGTGGTGTAGAAGCTGCCCGCATAGTTCTCGCCCCCGGCGATGACCGTCTCCCAGCCGGCGATGTCTCCGGTCTGGAGGGTGAAGTCGATATTGCGGGTGTTGAAGCTGCCATAGGTGGCCTCAATCGATCCGCCGGCGGTCGCCGAAGGCTGCACCGGGGTGAAGTTCAGCCCGCCGCCGATGTTGGTGTACCACCGATCGTCGGGATTCCCTGGGCCGTAGGTGACGGAGATGGTCTGCAGGAGCGAGGCCTGAGGCACGAGGGTCGTCTGCCAAAGACCGTTGCCCGGATTGGTCATGGGCGCCCCGTCGAAACTCACCCCGACGCTGCCATTGTCCGGATTGCCGCCTGAAAAGCCCGCCCAGCCCAGCTTGATGCCGTCGATGCTGAGGGTCGTCTTCTGCGAGCCCGTTGCGCCATAGCTCGCCGCGCTGACGCCGGGGATGAGGGCCAGGGCCTTGGCGGCCCCGCCGACGGCGCTGGCGGCCTTGATCTGATCCTGATCCAGGACCTTGATCGTCTGATCAGAGACGAACTGTTCGACATGGCGCCTCTGGCGGGCGGTGACGATGACCTCCTCAACTGTGCTCGCCGACCCGACCGAGGCTGTGGCCGCCGCCGCCTCCCCCGAGTCCGCCGCGGAGGCGCCTCTGGCGCAGCCCAGCGCGGCCGCCAGGGCAAGAAGGGAGCTGACCGGGAGGCGGGCGCAGTGAAGGTTACGACCGGCCTGGACCCGCCCCAGGGTTCTCGCGAAAATATCAGTATACTTCACAATACTCGCCCTTGTATTGCCGATTGAATAACGACATAGGTAGACTTAATCGGCAAACCTTTGATGACAGTTGGCGTGGCGGCCCAAATCCTGGCGGCGTTCGAGGCGCTTTGACGGCGCGGGCGAGCGGCTGTACTCCGTGGACGACGGGTCTGACGGCTGGGAGATCGGGCGATGAGTCAAGCGCAGGCCCCCCCTCGCATGGCCGTCGCCGGGCGCCTCGACCGCGTGGCGCTCGGCTTCGGACTCCTGGCCTTCCTGCTGCATGCCGCCCTGGCGGGTCGCTATGACGTCTTCCGCGACGAGCTCTACTTCATCGTCTGCGGCCGCCATCCCGCCTTCGGCTATGCCGATCAGCCGCCGATCATCCCCCTGCTGGCGGCCTCCCTCTACGGCATCGGGCACAATGCCTGGTGGCTGCGTCTGCCCAACGCGTTGGCGGCCGGGGCCCTGGTCTGGCTGAGCGCACGGTTTGCGAGGCTTCTGGGCGGCGGCGGCGCGGCGGCGGCTCTGGCCGCGCTCAGCGTCGCCATCGCCCCGCTCCTGATGGGGATGGGGGCGGTTCTCAACACCACCGCCTTCGACCCCCTGGCCTGGACGGCGATCGCCTATCTGCTGGTTCGCGCCAGCTTAAGCGGACGGGGCCGGGACCTCTGGCTGTGCGGCCTGATCGCCGGTCTCGATCTGGAGATCAAATACGCCTTGGTGATCTGGGCCGTCGGCCTGACCGTGGGGCTTGTCCTCACCGCCGAACGCAAGCTTCTGGCGCGCCGGGATTTCTGGTTCGGGGTCGGCCTCGCCGGGCTCATCGCGGTCCCGTCGGGGGTCTGGCAGGCGCTGCACCACTTCCCGTTCCTGGAGCTGGGCGCCGCGGCGCGGGAGAAAAACGCCGATGTCGCCCCGGCGGCGTTCCTCCTCAACCAGGTCCTGATCATGAGCCCGCTCCTGGCGCCGGTATGGATCGCCGGGCTCATCGGGCCCTTCGTCGCCGGCGCGCTAAGGCCCGCGCGCTTCCTGGCCATCGGGTTCGTCGTCTATCTGGGCCTCGTTATCCTGACCCATGGCAAGGACTACTACCTCGGGGCCTGCTATCCCGCCCTTCTGGCCATCGGCGCCGTCGCGCTTGTGCGCGTAGCGGAGCCGGCTTGGGCGCGGTGGGCGCTGGCCGGCGGGGCCGCCCTCGCCGTCGCGTTTTCGGCCTGGCTCTCGCCCATGATCCTGCCGGTCCTGCCCGTCCCCGCCTTGCGGACGTTCATCGCCCATTCCCCCGTTCGGCTGCAGCCGCAGGAGAAGGGCTTCAAGGGCACGCTCCTGCCGCAGCTATTCGCCGATCAGCTCGGCTGGCGTGACTTCACGGCGGAGGTCGACGCGGCCTGGCTGCGGATTCCGCCCGCAGAGCGCGCCCACACCGCCATCAAGGTGGACAACTATGGCGAGGCGGCGGCCCTGGACGTCTATGGCGCGCGCCTGGGCCTGCCCCCGGCGCTGAGCGGCCACAACCAGTATTTCCTCTGGGGGCTGAGGGGCCAGAATCCCACCAATCTTCTGGTGGTGCAGAACCATGTCGAGCGCCTCGGTCCCTACTGTCAGAAGGCGACTCGGCTCGCGACCACGACCATGCCTGACGCCATGGCCTCGGAGAACGGCAAGGCCATCGCCTATTGCCAGGGCCTCAAGGTCGACCTGGCCGCCTACTGGCCGCAGCTGAAGGACTATAGCTGAGGGGCCTGGTGCGGGCGGTCGGGGTCGAACCGACACTCTGTCGCCAGAACCGGATTTTGAGTCCGGCGCGTCTACCAGTTCCGCCACGCCCGCACAGGCAGGGGGCCATGCCATGCGCGGGGGCCCCCGTCCAGGATTTTGGCGGGGTCGCCGCAGGGTTCGGCGGGGCTCAGGACTAAGGCAATGAGGCGCCGTCGGACATCGGTGAGCCGCGAAGGGGTTGCGCGGGCCGCGCCGCGATGGCGTTTACATCCCTGTGCGCCGCCCCCTGAACATCCCCGCCGCCCTCGGACTTTGTGGGACAAGCCTTCTCGCCTATGGCGTCGTCGTCGGCCTGAACTGGCCCGGGCATTTCTCGCCCGACGGCTTGTGGCAACTGGGCCAGGGGCGCACGGGCGTCTTCAACACCTGGCACCCGCCGGTCATGGCCTGGCTGCTGGGTCTGGCGGCGCGTCTGAGCCCCAACGTCGGCGCCTTCATGTCGGCGAACGCGGCCCTCTTCTTCGGCGCGCTTCTGGGTTTCGCCACGACGCGACCGCGGCCCCGTCCCAGGGCGATCCTTGCGGTGCTGGGCCTGACCGCCCTGCCGGTCGTGCTTGTTCTGCAAGGGGCGGTCCTGAAGGATATCCTGTTCGCCAACGCCACCCTGGTCGGCTTCGCCTGCCTTGCCTGGCGCGACAGATTGAGCCCGGGCGGTTGGCGGCTGCGCCTAAGCCTCGTTGCGGCCGCGCTTTGCTTCACCCTGGCCGCCCTCACCCGGCAGATCGGTCTCGTCGCTCCCCTATGCGGCGGCCTCTGCCTGATCGCGATCCTGAGGAGCGAAGGGGCCAGCCGGGCGCGGGCCATGCGAGGCGGGGGGCTGTTCCTTGCCGTCGTCATGGCCTTGAGCGCCGGCGCCAGCCTCTTTTTCATCTCCCATAGCGACGGTCGCCCCGAGACGCTTCTTCAGCTCAGACGCCTGCAGGCCTGGGATATGGCCGGCGCCCTGCATCTGGATCCGGCACTCGCCCTGCCCGCCACCCACGCCTCCGCGCCCGATCTGGAGGCCTATCTTCGCGCGCAGGCGGCGCCCCGATGGCGGGCCGGCGATTCCGACCCGGTGGCCCATCCGCCAAGCTTCCAGCCCCTGATGAGTTCCCGCGCCGAGGGGGTTGGCCTCGACTGGCGCCGGCTGATCCTGACCCGGCCGGGCCTCTATCTGCGGCTCCGATCGCAGGTCTTTTGGGCCACCCTGGCGACACCAAGGTCGGAAAACTGTCCCATGGTCATCATCGGGGTGGACGGGAGCGATGCGCCCGCGCTCAAGGCCTCGGGGCTGCGGCCCCGCCGCACCGCCACGGACGAGGCCCTGGAGGACTATGCCAGCGACGATTTCGGCGGTCCGGTTTTTTCGCATCTGGCCTGGGGGCTGGCGCTGGTGGCGGGTATGGCCCTGGCGCTGCGGGACTGGCGAGGCGGCGACCACGGCTCGGACCTGGCCGCGGTGATCGCCCTGGCCCTGGCGGCCCTCCTCTACACCGCCGGCTTCTTCGTCATCTCGGGGGCCTGCGACTATCGCTACCTGTATCTGGTGGATGCGGCGGCCATGGCGCTCCTCGTCCACCGCGCCGCGCGGCGGCCAGGGACGCCTCCAGGGACGCTTCGGACTTGACCGAAATGAAGATCGGCGTCGGGGTCTAGGCTGCGAGACGGACGCCCGGCGAGGCGGGAGTCGACGGAGTCGAGACATGGCGACCACGAGCGAGATCGCGACCCTGGCGGCGCTGATCGGCAATCCGGCTCGCGCGGCCATGCTGTTGGCCCTTCTGGGCGGCCGCGCGCTCACGGCCGGCGAACTGGCGGACACCGCTGGCGTCACGCCCCAGACCGCCAGCGGCCACCTGGAGCAGCTTCGCGTCGGGGGGTTGATCCGGGCCTGGGCCGAGGGCCGACATCGGCGCCACGCCCTGGCCTCGCCTGAGACTGGACACCTCCTGGAGGCCCTGCACCTGGCGGCGGCGGCGGGGCAGGCGTCGCCGAGGCTTCCCGCCTCCCGGCGCCGCGTGCCGGACGATCTGCGGGAGGCGCGAAGCTGCTATGACCACCTCGCGGGCCGACTGGGCGTGGCCCTGGCCGAGGCCCTGGGCCATGAGGGCGCGGTCTCAACCGAGGGTGAGGCGCGCCTGACCCGCTGGGGATTGGAGCTGCAGAGCCTGCGCGGACAGCGCCGCCCGTTCTGCCGCGCCTGCCTGGACTGGAGCGAGCGACGCCCGCACCTCGCCGGGGCCCTGGGGGCGGCGATTCTCACACGCAGTTTCGAACTGGGCTGGTTGCGCCGCACCTCCGCCTCGCGCGCTCTGGAGGTGACGGCGGCGGGGCGCGCGGGCCTGCGCCGGGTCTTTGAGGTCCGATAAGGGCGGCCGGGACCGGCCCGGCGCTCAGGGGCCTGCGTGTGGCGCGCCGGGGGCGCCGGTCAGCCCTGAGAGGCTGCAGGAGCGGCCAAAGGATCGCGGCGGGGAGTCAGCCGGGGATGACCGTCTGCTCGATGGCGCCGAAAAGGGAGTGGCCCCGTGGATCGCGCATCTCGATCCGCACCGCATCGCCGGGCGCCAGGAAGGGCGTGCGCGGGGCGCCGTGACGGAGGGTCTCCACCGCGCGCAGCTCCGCCAGGCAGCCAAAGCCGACCCCGCCTTCGGCGATCGGCCCGCCCGGCCCGCCGTCGGGGCCTTGATTGGAGACCGTGCCGGAGCCGACGATCGTCCCGGCGCCAAGGTTCCGTGTGCGGGCGCAGTGGGCCAGGATCTGGCCAAAATCGAAGGTCATGTCGCGCTCGGCCCGGGCGGCGCCGAAGGGGGCGCCATTGAGGGTGATCTCCAAAGCGCCGTGGAGCTTGCCGCCGGCGAAGAGGTCGCCCAGCTCGTCTGGGGTCACGGCTGCGGGGGAGAAGGCGGAGGCCGGCTTGGACTGGTAAAAGCCGAACGACTTGGCGATCTCGCCAGGAATCAGATTGCGGAGGGAGACGTCGTTGGCCAGCATGACCAGCCGAACCTGAGCCAGGGCCGCCTTCGCATCCGAGCCGCGCGGGACATCGCCGGTGATCACCGCGACCTCTCCCTCGAAATCCAGGCCCCAATCCGGGTCGCCAAGGGGGATCGGATCGCGAGGTCCCAGAAATCCGTCCGAACCGCCCTGATAGATGAGCGGATCGGTCCAGTAGCTCGCCGGCATCTCCGCCCCCCGGGCGCGCCGGGCCAGGGCCACATGGTTCACATAGGCCGAGCCGTCGGCCCACTGATAGGCGCGCGGCAGAGGGCTCGCGGCCTCGCGCTCATGGAAGCGCTGGCGGGGAACGGCGCCGTGTTCGAGGCTCTCGGCCAGGCCGCGAAGCTGGTCGCCGCAGCGATCCCAGTCATCCAGCGCCACCTGCAGTGTGGGGGCGATTGCCCCTGCGTCAGCGCACCAGGCCAGGTCTCGCGAGACGACCACGAGGCGTCCGTCGCGCCCCCCCCTCAGCGAGGCCAGCCTCACGCGGGGGCCTTCCAGCTGTCCACATAGGCGCGGTTCTCCACCGCCTCCGCGGCCGCGCCCACCTCCAGGGGATCGCGCGTATCGATCATCACCGCATACTCATCCGTGGCCGGCTTGGGCTGGACCAGCATGTTCTTCAGCGCCTTGGGGTGAGGACCGTGGGTGAAGCCGCTCGGGTGCAGGGTCATGGCCCCGGCGGAGATGTGGTCGCGACTGAAGAAGTCGCCCGCATGGTAGAACAGCACCTCGTCATAATCATCATTATTGTGGAAGAACGGCACCTTGAGCGCGCCGGGATCGGTCTCGAACGGCCGCGGGCAGAAGGTGCAGACGACGAAGCGCTCGCCCAGGAATGTGGTGTGGACCGAGGGGGGCAGGTGATAGCGGTGGCTGGTCACCGGGCGCAGATCGGCCACATTGATCCGCGCCGGCGCCAGATCGCCGTGCCAGCCGACCGCATCCAGAGGGTTGTAGGGATAGGTGATGCGCGAGACCTCGCCGCGCTTTTTCACCTCGACCACGACCTCGCCGGGCTCGGCCTGGTGGGCGCGGAAGGCCTCGTCCATGGACGGGAGCTCCAGAAGCGCGGGATCGAAAAAGGCGTGAGGCCCCAGAAGCCCCCGATCGGGCAGGGTGAAATGGCCGTTGGTGCACTGGATGGTCAGAAGGCTGGCGGCGCCCGCGGGCGCCAGGCGCCACATGGTTCCCCGCGGCAGATAGACATAGTCGCCGGCGCGGAAGGCCAGGCGGCCGAAATCGCAGAACAGCTCGCCCGCGCCGGTGTGGACGAACAGGAGCTGGTCGCCGTCAGCGTTGCGCGCCAGGGCTGGCATGGCCGCGGCCAGCTTCCAGAACCGCACCTCGACCTTGGCGTTGGAGAGGATCACGCCCGCCTCCCAGGGCGAGGCGGGCGCTGCGTTGAGGGCGGAGAGATCGAAGGCCCGGGGCCGGAGGGGGCCCTCGAACCGGGTCCAGCCGGTGGGCGGGCGCGGATGGTGAAGGAAGGCGGCGGGGCCGAAGAAACCCTCCTTGGACATCTCCCGCTCATAGGTCCCGTCGGGGAGGTCGGCATGGGCCTGGCGCGAATGTCGCCCGTCCGCGCCGCGAACCGGAATCCAGTGACGCTCACTCATGGTCGGTCGTCCTTGCGACGCGTTCAGGGGGCCTTGGCGGGGATCACGCCACGCCGGATCTGGTCGGCCTCGATACTCTCGAACAGGGCGCGGAAATTGCCTTCGCCGAAGCCCTCATTGCCTTCGCGCTGGATCAGCTCGAAGAAGATCGGGCCGATCATGTTCTGAGTGAAGATCTGAAGCAGCAGGCCCTGGCCTTCGGTCGGAGCGCCGTCGATCAGCACGCGGTTGGCCGCCAGCCGCGCGACGTCCTGACCGTGGCCGGGCAGACGCGCATCGAGCGCCTCATAATAGGTGTCTGGCGTGTCCTGGAATGTCACGCCGCGGAACCTCATGGTCTCCACCGCCGTGTGAATGTCGCGCGTGCCGAGGGCGATGTGCTGGATGCCCTCGCCCCTGTAGTCGCGCAGAAACTCCTCGATCTGAGAATGATCGTCGCGGCTCTCGTTGAGCGGGATGCGGATCTTGCCGCAAGGGCTGGTCATGGCCTTGGAGAGCAGTCCGGTCTGAGCCCCCTCGATGTCGAAATAGCGGATCTCGCGGAAGTTGAAGATGCGCTCGTAGAAGTTCGCCCAATGCGCCATCTGGCCACGATGGACGTTGTGGGTGAGGTGGTCGAGATAGTCGAGGCCAAAGCCCTTGGGAGACTCGGCCGCATCCGGGAGCGGAACGAAATCCACGTCGTAGATCTGCTGCGCGCCATAACGGTCGACCAGATAGAGAAGGGAGCCGCCGATGCCCTCGATGGCGGGAATGTTCAGTTCCATGGGCCCCACCCTTCCGATGATCGGCGTCGCGCCGCGCTCGACGGCGAGATGAAAGGCTCTGGCGGCGTCCTTGACCCTGAAGGCCATGGCGTTGGCGCTCGGGCCGTGGGCCTGGCGGAAGTCCGCCGGCTGGCCCTGAGGCTCCATGTTGAGGATGAAGTTGATATCGCCCTGTGCGAACCGCAGGACATTCTTGGAACGGTGGCGTGAGACCGCCCGAAACCCCATGCGTTCGAAAAGGTCGCTCAGGCGCTGCGGCTCGGGCGAGGTGAATTCGACGAACTCGAACCCGTCCGTACCCAGGGGATTATCGAACAGGTCCTGATTGAGCTTCACCGAGGCGTTCATGGCGATTCCTTATCCGCGACGCCCGGGCCTGACCGCGTCGGGGTCGGGCCGGGAGGGCTGTGACGAGATCGGGCCATTGTCGCAGGGCCGGGGCCTTTGCGGAAGATGGCTTAGGCTGGTAGCAGACCCTCCCGGCCCGGACGAGATGACTCGGTGGGGCGACGGGAGCGTGTGGCGTTGCGCCGGGGCGGCCGTGCGGCGACGCGACGGGCTCCTGGAGGTGAACAGTGAGCCCGACTCGCCAGTTCCGCGATGCGGCGGCGGCGGGTGGGGCTCGAAGGAGACTTCATGCTTCGTGGACTCTACGACTGGGTGATGCGGCTCTCGGGCTCGCCGCGGGCCATCTATGCCCTGTTCGGCATCGCTTTCGCGGAGAGTTCGTTCTTTCCCGTGCCGCCGGATGTGATGCTCGCGCCGATGGTCCTGGCGACGCCCTCCCGCACCTGGCGCTATGCCTTTGTCTGCACTGCGGGATCGATCATCGGCGGCATGCTGGGCTACGCCATCGGCTTCACCCTGACCGATGTGGCCCGCACGCTTCTAAGCTTGGCGGGCATGCCGGGCGCCGAGGCGGCCCTTCGCGCCGGCTTCGCGCGCTGGGGGGCGGGGATCATCCTCCTGCAGGGCCTGCTGCCCATTCCCTACAAGCTGGTGACGATCACCACAGGCCTGGCCCATTTCACCTTCTGGAAGTTCGTGCTCGCGTCCTGCGTCACGCGCAGCGCGCGCTTTTTCGGCGTCTCCGCCCTGGTCAAACGATTCGGGCCGGCCCTGCTGCCGGTGATCGAGCGGCGCCTGGCGGCGGCGGCGGCGGTGACCGCGGTCCTGGCGGTCGTGGTCTATTTCGGCGTCCGCTTCATCGCCGCCCGCACCTGACATCCGCCTCGCGCCTTGAACCAGAGGCGGCCTTGGCCGCATAAGGGGTTGTGACCGCCGCCCTCTGGAGACATTGGCCTTTTGTCGCCGCCCTGGCGTCGGCTGCCCTTCTGGGTGTGGCGCACGCCTTCGAAACCTTCGGCCACATGGCCCCGTGCGAGCTTTGCCTCAAGGCGCGCGAGGTCTACTGGGTCGCCATGGCCGCCGGTCTCGCCGGGGCCGCGGGGGGGCTCTACGCGCCACGCCTGCGCCCCTGGGCCTGCGCGGCCCTGGCGGCGATCTTCGCCTCGGGCGTGGTTCTGGCGGCTTATCATACGGGCGTCGAACGCCACTGGTGGTCGGGACCCGCGTCCTGCACCGGCGCCGGGCGCGTCACGGCGGCGGACCTCGCGCGGTTCCTCAGCGGCGGCCCACGCCAGGTCCCGCAGTGCGATCAGCCGGCCTGGGTGTTCCTTGGCCTCTCCATGGCCAGTTGGAATGGGCTCGCCGCCCTGGTTCTGACCCTTGGCAGCCTGGCCGCGGCGCGCGCCCGGCCCGAGGCTGCAGCGTGACCCGGCCGCTTCCGCCGCTTCCCGGTCCGGGCAGTCAGGCCGCGCGGCTGGCCCAGATGCTGCGGGTGGATCATGCCGGGGAGCTGGGGGCCGTCCATATCTATCGCGGTCAGAGGGCGGTGCTGGGCGCGGCGCCTGGTCATGGGAATCTCGCGGCGGTTCTGGCGGATATGGAGACGCATGAGGCGCGTCATCTTGAGCGGATGGAGGCCCTGGTGCGGGAGCGCCAAGTGCGCCCGACCTTGTTGGCGCCGTTGTGGCGGGCCGCCGGCTTCGCATTGGGCGCCGGGACGGCCCTGATCGGACCGCGCGCCGCCCACGCCTGCACCGAGGCGGTGGAGAGCGTCATCGAAGGACATTACGCCGCCCAGATCGCCGAGATCGGACCGCGCGAGCCGGAGTTGGCGGCGGAGCTATCGGCCTTCCGCGAGGAAGAACTGGCCCATCAGCGCGAAGCGGTGGAGGGCGGAGCCCTGGAAGGGCCTTTATCCGGGACTCTTAGGGCGGTGATCCGCGCCGGTTGCCGGGCGGCGATCAAGATATCGGAGCGAGTCTGATGGATATCGAGACCCTTCGGCGCGAGGCGGAAACGCCGGTCATCGCCGGTCCTGGCGATAGCGACGCCGTCGCCGACGACCTCGCCGACGCCTTCGCCGGCGATGTCATGTTCGACTGGTTTCTTCGCGACGACGCCCGGCGCGACGCGGGCCGGGTCGGGTTCTTCCGCCATATCATCCGCCATATGAGCCGGGGCGCCCGCATCGACCGGCCCGCAAGCGGCGGCGCGGCGGCGGTGTGGATGCCCTTCGAAGCGGTGGGCCCGACCCCGCTTCTGAGCATGGTCAGGGCCGCGCCCACCATCCTGGCGGCGACCGGGTTTGGCCGGGTGGGGCGTCTGCTGGCGGTCATGGATGACATGGAAAAGCACCACCCCATGGATCGTCCGCACGCCTATCTCTGGTTTCTGGGCGTGACCCATGCCGCGCAGGGTCACGGGGTCGGCTCCCGCCTGCTCAAGGTCGCCACGACGCGTCTCGACCTTTCCGAGACGCCCGCCTATCTGGAGACACAGACCGAGCGCAACATCGCCCTCTATCAGCGCCACGGGTTCGCGGTGATCTCCGAGCACCGTCCGCGCCCGGATGGCCCCATGCTGTGGAGCATGTGGCGCGACCCCCTGCCGCTGGACTGAGGTCAGGAGGCCGGGGCGCCGGAGGCCGCCGCGCGCGGCGGAGGCGATCCGGGCGGCCCGCCTGAGGCCTCGCGAGCCGGACGCGGCGGCGGCATCCGCTCCTCCAGAGCGGCGGCGAGGGCCCGCCTCTGGTCAAGCGGCAGGCCGGCGGCATAGTCGATCAGGGCGTCTTGGACCTTGCCGCTGGCTTCATCATTGAGCTCCCGGGCCCGGGCGAGCTCGGCCTTGGCTTGCATGGGATCAAAGCTTGGAGCCGCCAACTCACCCCAGACCCCGGAACGCAGCAGCTTGGCCTGTCGGACCAGAGGGCGTACGGCCCGGCCGTTCTCGCGAAAGACCTCAAGCAGGCTCTGGCGATGCGCCTCATCGAGGCTTTGGGCGACCTCCCGGAGCGGGCCGGGCTGGCGATGCGGCGGATGTAGCGTGCTCGGCAGGAACAGGGCCGCCAAGACCCCGAGCAGGAACAGATTGGCCGCCGCCGAGGCCAGCAGGAGGAACCGGCTGTTCATGCGCTCCAGGATCCATCTGCGGGGTCCTGCGACCCTCTGAGAAGCTGCATGGCCTCCACGCCGGGATCCTGCGCCTTGGCCAGCCGTGAGGGGGAGAAGCCTTCGGCATTGGCCAGAACTCCGGCCAGAACGCCCGCGATGCACGAGGCCGCGAGAGCTGCGCCGACGCCCGCGCCGATTATCCCGCGCAGGGCTTCCCCGAGACTCCAGCCGGTGGGCCGGGACCTGGAGGCCGCGGCGATGACGCGACTGCGCAGCGCCAGGGACGCCGGGGCGGCGGGGGCGGCGGCCAAGGCCAGATCCAGACGCCCGGCCGCGGCGATCAGGTCGCGCGTCCGCTCCGGCTGGGCGGTGCAAAGGGCCTCGGCCTCCCGACGCAGCGGTTCGGGCCATCGCGACAGATCACCGCCCCAGGCCAGGGCCGCGGTCTCGAAACGATCCAAGGTCATCATTGTCGTCATGCCCCGGTCATGCCTCCCGCCAGAGATCCGCCAAGGCGCTTCTTAACGTCCGACGTCCGCGCGCCAGAAGACTCTCCAGCGCCTCGATGCTCACTCCCATGAGGGACGAGGCTTCGGCCGCCGACAGTTCCTGGTAGTGCACAAGCACGATCGCCTCTCTCTGGCGTTCGGGCAGATCGCCCAGGGCCTGATCGACGCGTCGGCCCACATCCTGCGCCAGAAGGCCGCGATCGGGTCCTGGCCCTTCGTCGGGGCGGTCGGGCGGATCGTGCGTCAGCCGGCGAGACTTGCGCAACCGGTCGTAACAGAGATTGAGCGCCACCCGATGCAGCCAGGTATCGAAGCGCGCCTTGCCCGGTTTCCACTGCGCCGCGGTCCTCCAGGCGCGGATGAAGGTCTCCTGCGCCACATCCTCCGCCTCCGCCTGGTCGCCCAGCATGCGGCGGGCGAGGTTGAGCACGCGAGGCAGTTTGCGGGTGACGATGAGCGAGATCGCGTCGGCGTCGCCGCGACCAGCCCGAAGGACCAGATCCTCCTCGCTCTCCGCCAAGGCCGAACTCAATCTCCACCTCGTTCACCGAACCTACTCCGTCCACGTCGCCAGGGATCCCACGACGACGCCCAGTCCCCCCTTGGCCTGGAACGCATCTCATGGGGGGTTCCGTCGCGCCGGTCACGATTCAAAGGTGCGCTCAAAGATCTGGCGCACGGCGTGGCTCGCTCGGGAAAGGCGTTTTTCGAGGACGGCGAAGCGGGGCGCACCGCCGACCTCGGCGAGCAAGGCCTGAAATCCGCTCGGCTCCCCACCGGGATCGACGCGATCATCGAGGGCGATACGGAGAACCTGAAGCAGCTCGCTCTGAAGTCTCCAGGCCTCGATCAAGGGAGCCAGGTCCCCGCAGCCTTTCGGGTCGGCCTCGGCCAGGGCCAGGAGCGCCTCGCCCGTGCCGGTGCGAAGCGGCCCTCCGGCCGCGGCCCCGCGCAACTGCAAGCCCTGGGCGATGAAGTCGAGATCGACAAGGCCGCCCGTTCGCAGCTTGAGGTCCCAGTCGCCCCAGGCGGGACGCTCGGCCTCCATCAGCTCTCTCATCTCGCGCACGTCGTGGAACAGGCGGTGTAGGTCGCGCGGACACCGCAACGCCGCTTCGATGGCCCGACCCGCGGCGGCGGCGAAGTCAGGGGAGGAAGACCAGACGACTCGCGCGCGACTGAGGGCCTGCAGCTCCCAGGTCTCGGCCTCCCCGGCATAATAGTCCTGGAACGCCCGAAAACTGACGGCCACCGGTCCGGCGGCGCCCGAGGGGCGCAGCTGCATATCGACCTCGTACAGCCCTCCGGCCGGGGTTAGCGCCGATAGGGCGGCGATCAGGCGCTGGGTGAAGCGGGCGTGGAAACTGGCAGGATCGAGGCCGGCCCGTGAGCTCGCCGCCTCCGGCGCCGCGGCATAGAGAGTCATCAGGTCGAGATCGGAGGCGGCGTTCATCTCGCGCGCGCCCAGGGAACCTAGCGCGATCACCGCGACCTCCGAGTCCATCGTCCCGGCCGTGCGAGTGACTTCGGCATAGGCGACCCCGGCAAGGGCGGCGACCAGGGTCTCGGCCAGGTCGGCGAAGGCCGCGCCGGCGCCGGCGGCGGTCGTCGCGCCGCTGAGCACCCGGGCCCCGATGCGGAACACCCGTTCGGCGTGCAGGCGGCGGGCGGCGTCCATGGCGGCCTCGAAGTCAGGAGCGCCGGCGATCTCCCCGGCGATCTCTTTGGCGATCTCCCCGGCGTGGGCCGGATCGGTTTCAGGCCGGCCGTCGAACAGGCTATCCAGGACAGCCGGTCGGCGCGCCAGGGTGCGGGCGAAGCGCGGCGCAAAGGCCATGACCCGGACAATCAGGGCCAGAAGCTCCGGGTGGGCCAGGAACAGGGACTGTACCTGCACGCTGGCCGCCAGACCCTCGAAGAAGGCGCCGAAACGCGCGAAGGCCGCGTCTGGCGCGCCCGTGGCCGCCGCCGCCTCCAGCAGGCGTGGGGCCAGTCGGGTGAACAGCTCACGCTCGCGCGGCAGGCGCATGGCCCGGATGCGGCCGTGATGCCAGCCCCGGATCGTCGCGGCGGTCTGCGCGCCATTCTGAAAACCCATGCGCGCCAGGGTGGCGAGCGTCTCAGGGTCATCATCCACCCCGGTGAAGACCAGACTGCCCAGCTCCGCCGACAGCGGCTCTTCGTCGGGAAACAGCTCGCCATAGCGCCGATTGACCCGGGTCAGGAGGCGGGAGACGGCCGCGTCGAAGCCCCTGAGCGTGCGCGATCCGCTGAGCGCGGCGACCCGGGCGCGAGCCTGGGGGTCTTCGGGGATCACATGGGTCTGCTCGTCCTCAACCATCTGCAGGCGATGTTCAATGCGGCGCAGTTCGACATAGCCGGCGGCGAGGTCGGCGGCGGCGCCGTCGCTCACCCGTCCCGCCTGTCGAAGGGTCTCGAGCGCCTCCAGCGTGGCCGGAGAACGCAGGCGCGGATCGCGCCCGCCATGGATCAGCTGGAGGGTCTGGACAAAGAACTCCACCTCGCGGATGCCGCCGCGACCGAGCTTCACATTGGCGCCCGGCGCGAGGAGCCGGTCGTCGACCTTGTAGACATGAATCTGTCGCTTGATGGCGTGGATGTCAGCCAGGGCGGCGAAGTCCAGATGTCGGCGCCAGATGAAGGGGGAGAGCTCGCCGAGAAAGGCTCGCGCCGCGTCCAGGTCTCCGGCCAGGGGGCGGGCCTTGATCAGGGCGGCGCGCTCCCAGTTCTGCCCCACGGTCTGATAATAGTGAAGGGCGGCGGCGACAGGCCCGGCGGCCGGGGTGGACAGCGGATCGGGGCGGAGTCTCAAATCGACCCGGAACACATAGCCCTCGGCGGTGTGCGCCTGCAGGGTCTCGCTGAGGACTTCCACCAGCCGGGCCGCCAGCCGGGAAGGCTCCACCCCCTCGGCTACGGGCAGCTTCCCGGGCTCATAGAAAATCGAGATGTCGATATCGCTGGAGTAGTTGAGCTCGCCCGCGCCGAGCTTGCCCATGGCGATGATGAAGAAGCCTGGGATCGGCCCGGCGGCTCCCCGCTCCACCGGGTGCGCCAGCCCTGTCGCGACGGCCTCGCGGGCGGACAGACGAAGGGCGCTTTCGACCGCCGCTCCGGCGAAGGCGCTGAGGGCGCCTGTGACGGCGCTCAGGTCCCAGACCCCGCCGAGATCCGCCAGGGCCGTGAGCAGGTGGCATTCGGCCTTGAGGCCGCGCAGTCGGGACTGACCCTTCGCAACGGTCGCGGCGTCGCCGCAGTCCGCCGCCTCGGCGATCAGGGCGTCGCGAAGGCTCCCGGGGTCCTGCGACAGCACCCGTTCCAGACGACCGGGCGTCCGTGTCGCCAACCGCGCCAGATAGGGAGAGGCGGCGAAAATCGGCGCCAGGGCCGGCCAGGCGGACTCCACCTCCGGGCCCAGAGCGCCTTCGATCATCAGTCGCTCCCGCGCGCGTTTCACGGCGGCGGCGTCCCGCGCCGGACCGCAGGGCGTCAGGGCGGGGCCGAGCGGGATGGCCATGGGTCAGGCCGGCGGAAAGATCAGGGCGGCGCGCAGTCCGGGGCCGGAACCCTCCAGACGGCCCGGGCCCTCATCGATCTCCAGGGCGCCCTTGTGGACCCGCGCCACAGCCGCGACGAGGGACAGGCCAAGCCCCGACCCAGGCTGGTGACGGCTATTCTCCAGGCGCACAAAGCGCTCCACGACCCTCTCGCGGTCGGCGGCCTCGATCCCGGGGCCGGTGTCGGTGACCGAGATCTCCACGTCGCCGGAGTTGCGTCGGCGCACGGCCAGGCGGATCGCCCCGCCGGGAGGGGTATATTTGGCGGCGTTGTCCAGAAGATTGGCCACAGCCTGCGAGATGAACTCGCGATTGCCCCTCAGCTTGAGGCCGGGGGCTGCGTCCACCTGAAGCTCCAGCGCCTTGTCCTCGGTCACGGGGGCGTAGAGCTCGGCCACATCCTGGGCCAGTGCGCCGGCGTCGAATTCTGTCTTGCCTGGCGGATCGGTCGCCGCCTCAAGGCGGGCGATGGACAAGACGGCGGAAAAGGTTCTCAGCACGCCGTCGGTATCCTCCAGCGCCTGCTGCAGAGCCTCGCGCGGGTCGGTATGGCCGGCGTCGGCCTCGATGATTGCCGCTTCGAGGCGGGCGCGAAGACGTGTCAGGGGCGAGCGCAGGTCGTGGGCGATGGCGTCCCCCGCATGGCGGATGCTGGCGATGGAGCGTTCGAGGCGATCCATCATGTCGTTCAGGCCCAGGGCGAGCTCGTCATATTCGTCCCCGGCGCCACGCACCTGAGCCCTCGCCGCCAGGTCGCCGGCCCGCCCCTGATCGATGACCCCGACCAGGGCGGCGACATTGCGACTGGCGTTTCGACTGATGACCAGGCCGCCTAGGAGACCGAGCAGAATAGTCAGGGCGCCCGCGCCCCAAAGCGCGTGCAGCACGCGTCCGACATAGGCCTCGGCCTCGCCGACATCAGCGCCGACGAAGAGGAGCTGCCCCCCGGAAAGCTGGACCTCAAGCCCGCGCGCCGCCTGGGTCACCGACTGGCCCTGGGCGCCCGCCTCCGTGAGTTGGAACGTGGCCCAGGTGGGGTGGCCGCTGAAATTGTGGATCGGCGAGGCCCCGATGGAGCCGCTGATCGGCGTGCCGTCGGCCTTCATCAGGAGGTAGAGCTGGTCCCGGTCCATGGAGGCGCGCTCGATGATCGTCTGGTTGAGGGCCGCCACGCCGCCCCGGGCATAGATGCGCTCCAGGCCTTCAACCTCATGCTGGACCAGGGCGTCGGCGTGATTGCGCACGTCGCCCGCGGTCGCCAGATAGACATAGCTGAGAAAGGCGCTGGCCGCCCCGGCGAACACGGCGAGCGAAAGCAGCGTCAGGCGGAAGGAGGTCGTCCGAAGCAGCCGGGGCAGACGCACGGGGTTTACTTCCTTCCGCACCGACGCCGATCAGGCCTCCAGCCGGTAGCCGGCTCCGCGAACGGTCTGCAGCATGGCTTTGTCGAATCCCTTGTCGATCTTGGCCCTCAGACGCGAGATGTGCACGTCGATGACATTGGTCTGGGGATCGAAGTGATATTCCCACACCTTTTCCAGCAACATGGTCCGGGTCACGGATTGTCCGCCGTGACGCATGAGAAACTCCAGGAGCTGGAACTCGCGCGGCTGCAGATCGATCTCCACACCCGCGCGATGCACGCGCCTGCCGATGAGATCCATCTCCAGATCGCCGACCTTGAGCTGGGTCTGAACCCCGCCAGTGTCGCGCCGCCGGGCAAGAGCCTCGACCCGGGCGATGAGCTCGGCCAGGGCATAGGGTTTGACCAGGTAGTCATCGCCACCGGCGTTGAGCCCGGTCACGCGGTCGTGGACCTCGCCCAGGGCTGAAAGGAACAGCACCGGGGTCGCATCGCCGCGGCGGCGCAGCGCCCCGACCATGCCCACCCCATCGAGCCTGGGCATCATGCGATCGACGATCATGACGTCGAACTTCCGCCCATCAGCCGCGGCAAGTCCCGCTTCGCCATCATGGGCCTGTTCGCACTCATGCCCGCGTTCGCTCAGCCCCGTGGCCATGGCCTGAGCCGCCTCGCGGTCATCCTCGACGATGAGCAGCCGCATATCCCCCCCTTGTTCTCACGCCCGCGCCGATCAGTCGCCGATCTTGATGGGAATGAAGATCGAGGAGCCGCCACGGCTGATTTCCAGCGGGATGCTGGTGCGACCCTGTTTCTTCCAGTCGGCGAGGGCGGAGGAGACGTCGGCGACGCTGGCGACGGCGCGGTCTCCCGCCCGGACGATCACGTCCCCGCGTCGCACCCCCTTGTCAGCGGCGTCGGAGCTGCTCTTCACCGACTGTATCAGCACGCCCTTCACATCAGCGGGGATGTTGAAGCCCTGCCGCGCGGCGCTGTCCAAGGCGCCCAGAGTCATGCCGAGCACCACGTGGCGGGTCGCCTCACCTCCAGGGCCTGCGCCCTGGTCCGCGCCGCCCAAACCGCCGTTCTGGGCGATCTCCTCCTCGGAGGGGCGCAGGCCCGCGGTGATGACGATGGTGGTCGGCTTGCCGTCGCGATAGATGTTCAGCGCAATCTTGCCGCCCACCTGCGCCTTGGCCACTTCACGGGTGACCGCGGTCGCGCTGTCCACGTCCTGGCCGTTGACCTTGACGATGACGTCGCCGGCCTTGAGGCCAGCCCGGGCCGAGGGTCCATCTGGAACCACGCTGGCGATGACCGCGCCCTTCTTGCCGGCCAGCCCCCAGGAATTGGCCAGTTCATCGGTCAGGTCCTCGATCAGAGCGCCGATATAGCCGCGCTGGATCTTGTGCCCCTGCATCAGCTGCTTGGTGACGCTCTCGGCCACATCGGCGGGGATGTCGAAGCCGATGCCGACCGAGCCTCCGGACGGCGAGAAGATCGCCGTATTGACCCCGATGACGCGGCCATAGACGTCAAAGGTCGGCCCGCCGGAATTGCCGCGGTTGATGGGGGCGTCAATCTGGATGTAGTCGACGAAGCGCTCGCCGATGTCACGGTTGAAGGCGGAGACGATGCCGGCCGTGGCCGTACCGCCCAGATCGTAGGGGTTGCCCACCGCCAGCACCCAGTCGCCAACCCGGGGCCGGGCGCGATTCTCGAAATCCACATAGGGGAAGCTGGAGCCCTCGACCCGGATCACGGCCAGATCAGTATCCTCGTCACGGCCGACGACGGTCGCCTTCAGCTCCTTGCCGTCCTTGAGGATGACCTTGATGTCGTCGGCGTTCTCCACGACGTGGTTATTGGTGACGATATAGCCGTCGGGCGAGATGAAAAAGCCCGAACCGGAGGACATCTGCTTGGGCGCCCGGCGCGAGGCGCCGCCCTTGCCGCCGTTGTCGTCGCCGTCATCCCCGCCGTCGTCGCCGCGCGGAACGAGGTTGAAGGGCAGGCCTGGAATGTTCGGAAAGCCCCGGATCTGAGGCATGTTGCTGACATCCACCTTGGACTCGACATGAATCGAGACCACGGCCGGGGAGACCTTTTCGAAGATGTCGGCGAAGGACATGGGTTGGCCGGGAGGCGAGCTTTCCATCACCGGCTCGGTGGCCGCCCGGATAAGATGGCCAAGGCCGCTCTGGGCAAAGCCTCCGGGCGCCATGTTCGCTCCAGCGAAGGCCGCGACGCCGATGGCGGCCGCAGCCAGCGAACCCATGATCAGGTGAGACGTCTTGACGGCCATCGGGTGCGGGGTCCTCTCATTCGGACTCAAACTTCTAGGACAGATGTAATCGTCCCTTCGTCACAGGGCGAGGGGCGCATACCACCTTTCGGCTGACGAAAAGGCTTCAGCGTAGCGGAATTGCGGCGACCCGATGGCGCGCCGCCATCTTTGCCTGCGCCAGGGCGAACCGAACGATCACGGCCCGGTCACGTCGGCCCGGCCCCCGACCCTCCCTGAGTCGGAGCTTCGCCATAGGACGGCTGGGAGCCATCGCCGCGCCATTCGCCCTGAGCCTTCAAGGCGTCGGCGACGTTCTTGGGCATATATTTTTCGTCGTGCTTGGCGAGCACCTGACTGGCCTGGAACACCCCGGAGCGGTCGAAGGCGCCGGTGGCGACGATTCCCTGACCTTCGCGGAACAGATCGGGCAGGGCGCCGCGGAAGACCACGTCGTCGTGAGCCCGGCGGTCGGCGATGATGAAGTCGACCTCACCGTCCGGACGGTGGCGCACGGAACCCGTCTGCACCAGGCCGCCAAGCTGGATGGTCTGACCCGGCCCCACCCGGGCGGCCTCCGCCTGGATCGGGGTATAGAAGTAGGAGATGGCCCCACGCAGACCATACAGGGTCAGGCCCACAGCGAGGGCCAGGATCGGCGCGGAGGCGGCGAAGACGAAAAGGCGACGTCGCGCGGTGCGGGAGCGCGGAAGCAAACTCATGGCGCCTGATACTCCATGTTCGGCTCGCGGCGCGAGCCCATCTGAACTTAGCGCTCCGCCCGGGGCAGTCGCATGATCAGGCGCAAACCGCCCAGGTCCGACTGGCTGAGCTCCATGGAGCCGCCATAGGCTCGCACCAGTTCGTCCACGATCGACAGCCCCAGTCCCGAACCAGGGGTGCGCTCGTCGAGGCGGGCGCCACGCCTCAACACCTCGGCGCGTTGTTCTGGCGCCAAACCCGGGCCGTCGTCCTCGACGGTCAGGGTGAACTGCCGGCCGGGTCCCTCGGAGGCGGTCACGCGCACGAAGCCGCGGCACCACTTGCAGGCGTTCTCCATGACGTTGCCGGCCACCTCCAGCAGGTCCTGACGCTCTCCCAGGAAGGCGAGGCCCGGAGCGGATCGCCACTCCACCTCGCTCACCGTCTCGGAGAAGATCCGCTCCAGCGTGCGGGCCAATTCGTCGAGCACCGGCGCCACCTCGGTGCGCTCGCCCGGTCCTTGAGCCCTGGCGGCGGCGCGGGCCCGGCGCAGATGGTGATCCACCTGCTCGCCCATGGTCTGGCCCTGGCGCAACACCACCTCCGCCAGGGGACCAGGGTGGGAGCGGGCCTCGGTGAGGATCACTGACAGGGGCGTCTTCAGGGCGTGGGCGAGATTTCCCACATGGGTCCGCTGGCGCTCCACCGTCTCCTGGGTGTGGCGCATCAGGGCGTTGAGCTCCTCAGCCAGAGGCGCCAGTTCGCTAGGATAGTCGCCGGTGATGCGCTCTGTCTCGCCCACGCGGACGGCGACCACTTCGCGACGCAGGGCGAACAGCGGCGAAAGCCCCACCCTGACCTGAACGATCACGGCGAAAATGAGCCCCGCGCCGAGCACGGCCAGCGAGACCACGATGGCTGCGGCAAAGGCGCGCTCGGCCTCGTTGATGGGGGTGCGGTCCTCGGCCGCCAGGAACAGGACCGGAGGGCCGAAGTCCGGCAGTCGCCCCTGCATGATGGCCACCCGGAGAGGCTGGTTGAGCGGCCCGGTCCCGTCATAGAACTGCACCGCGCCGGGGGCGCGTTCCGCTCTCGCCAGGTACTCTGGCGGTGGGGTGAGGGTGCGGTCCCAGAGAGATCGCGAGCGGATTTCCGAGACCAGCCCGCCCCGGATCAGGGGACCGATCTCCCAATAGGCGCCGCTATAGGCGCGCAGTGAGCGGGGATCGACCACCGCTGGCGGCTGAATCTGGCCGTTCTCCACCGACGCTTCCGCCACCAGTCCGTCGAGCGCCTCCGACAGGCTGGCGTCGAACCGCTGCACCGCCGCGTGATCGAAGAAGGCGGAAAGCGCCAGACCCGCCAGGACCACGACAGCCAGGCTCCAGGCCGCGGCCAGGAGCACCAGTCGTCGGACCAGCGACGGCCGCCGTCGCGTCTGCGCGCCTGGACCCGATGCGGTCGACGGAGCGGTCACGCGCGGGGGGCCGGGTCGGCCACCTCCACCAGCCGATAGCCCAGTCCCCGCACGGTCTCTACGCGCTCGGGACCGATCTTCTTGCGCAGGCGGCCGACGAACACCTCGATGGTGTTGGAGTCGCGGTCGAAATCCTGGTCGTAGAGGTGCTCTACGAGTTCGGTGCGACTGATCACCCGGCCCTGATGCATCATCAGATAGTGCAGAAGGCGGTATTCGAGCGAGGTCAGGCGCAAGGGTTCGCCAGCCACCGTCGCCCGGGCGGCGCGCGGGTCCAGCCTCACGGCGCCGCAGACCAGGCTTGGGGCCGCGTGACCGGCCGAGCGCCTCAGCAGGGCTCGCAAGCGGGCCAGAAGCTCTTCAGTGTGGAACGGCTTGGTGAGGTAGTCGTCGGCCCCAGCGTCGAAGCCGGCGACTTTTTCACTCCAGGCGCCGCGGGCCGTAAGGATCAGGACCGGGGTCGTCACCTGAGCGCGACGCCAGCCTTCCAGGACCGCTGTGCCGTCAATCTTGGGCAGGCCGAGGTCGAGGATGATCGCATCATAGGGCTCGGTCTCACCGAGATAAGACGCTTCCTCGCCGTCGGCGGCGTGGTCGACCGCATAATCGGCGTCAGCCAGGGCCTGGCGCAATTGACGCGACAGGTCCGGATCGTCCTCGACCAGAAGAATCCGCATCGTCCCCCTACCTCTCGCTCAGGATCGCGCCCGAGGCGGCGTCCACGACGATATCCATGCGACGTCCCTGGGATGTCATCCAGCGCACCCTGTAGACGGCTCGCCCCGCTTGATATTCCAAACCCGTGTCCAGCTGGCGTCCGGGAATGCGTTGACGGATGCCGGCGATCACCGAGCCCAGAGGCGCAAACTGCCCGGAGCGCACGCCGCTGCGCGC
Source organism: Pseudomonadota bacterium (assembly GCA_021808285.1). GTDB lineage: Bacteria > Pseudomonadota > Alphaproteobacteria > Caulobacterales > Caulobacteraceae > Acaudatibacter. The sequence continues at coordinate 123,913 of JAKBBV010000001.1, forward strand.
CTGCTCCTGCTGGCCCCGCCAGCCCGGGTCCGCCACAAACGCGCCAGGCGGACCGCCGTAGTTCAGACGCGCGCCCGGCTGCCGCAGCATGCCGGCGGAGGTGAGGCCCGCGGATGGCGCGAAGGCCCGCAGGGACGGGGCGCCGAAGCCTCCCCCTCCGGGCTCTCGCGCGGGTCCCTGGGCAAGCGCTCCCGCGCCGGCCATAAGGCCGACTCCCAGGCACAATAGCGGAAGGCGCAGCTTTCCCACGGTGCGCACCCTAACCGCACGCGCCTGAACCTCAACTGAACAAAATGGCCTGTCGCGAGTTGAAAGCCGCCTGGCGCCTGTCGCGACTCAGGCCGACGGGCCGCGGCGGATCCACTGGCTGAAGCGCTCAATCCCGTCGTCAAGGGTGGCGTCCGCCGCCGCGATACACCAGCGAAGCCAGCCCTCGCTCTCTGGCCCGAAGGCGATTCCAGGCGCCAGTCCGAGCCTGGCTTCAGCGACCAGGCGCCTGGCCAGAGCCATGGAATCGTCGAGGCCGGCCACCCGAAGCAAGACATACATGCCGCCTTCCGGCCGCGCCGCCTCGACGCCGTCCAAAGTCGCCAGGGCCTCGGACACCCGGTCCCGACGCGCCGCCAGCCGGGCCCGCAAGTCGGCGACATAGGGTTCGCCCTCGCGCAGGGCCGCCAGGGCGCCGGCCTGGGCAAAGTCGGGCGCGCAAGACGTGTTGTATTCGAGCAGCTTGCTCAGCTCCGGCTCCAGGGCCGCAGGGGCGATCAGCCAGCCCAGGCGCCAGCCGGTCATGCGCCAGGCCTTGGAGAAGCTGTTGGCGCTGAGGATCCGGTCCTCCGGATCCGCCAGGGCGAGGAGCGACGCGCCGCGACCCTCGAAATCCAGACGCTCATAAACGTCATCCGACAGGATCCAGACTCCCAGCCGACGGCAATGGCGGAGCAGGGCCTGCGCCGCCTCGCGGGGCAGGGTCCAGCCGGTGGGATTGTTGGGCGAATTCACCAGGACCAGCCGGGTCTTGCAGGTGATCGCCGCCAGCAGCTCATCGAGATCGAGCCGCCAGGCGCCCTCCCGGACCCGCAGGCCCACCCGTCGGACCCTGGCGCCGAGAATCCGTGGGATCTCGGTGACATTCGGCCAGACCGGGGTCACGGCCACGACCTCGTCGTCCGGATCGAGAAGGGCCTGCATCGCGATCATCAGAGCCTGGATGCCGCCACTGGTGATCGAAAGCTGATCAGGCGTGGGATCCAGCCCGCGCACATCGCGCAGATAGTCGCTCAGGGCCTCGCGCAGCTCCAGGACGCCGCGATTGTGGGTGTAGAAGGTGCGTCCGTCGGTCAGGGCCCGCGCCGCCGCCTCGCAAATGAACGGAGGGGTGGGCTCGTCGCCCTCTCCGACCCAGAACCGGGCCAGGTCGCGGACGCCGAAGTGTGGGTTGGCCACTTCGCGAATCCGCGAGGCCCCCAGGGCGCGCGCGGCGGTTCTGGCCTCCAGGGGGAATGTCTCCCCCGTGCGCCGTAGCTCGTCAATCGCGCCGCTGTCCTGCGCCATGATCTCTCCCGAAGCCTCCGCCTCAAAGGGCGGCGAGGATCGTCCTCTGGGCTTCGATATAGCCCAGAGTCGTTACCGGATCGTCGCGGCGACGGATAATTTCGTCGTGCAGGCGGGGCAGGGCGTGGAAGGGAACCGCGGGAAAGGCGTGATGAGCGGCATGATAGCCCATATTCCACATCAGCCAGCGCAGGGGCGCCGGGCCGCGCAAGGTCCGTGTGCAGGCGAATATGTCCGGGGAGTGCGGCATCGCCGTGTGCTCACCGGTGTTCTGCAGCTGATGGACCCCCTTGGCGAGGAGCAAGGGGCCGGCCCAGAAGATCGCCGCGTCCCAGGTCCGCAAGGCGACCGAGGCGAGCGCGATTCCGAGCCAGAGGATAAGGTGCGCCCGCGCCTCCCAGATGACCACCCGTCGCTCCCGCGCCCCCAGCCACCAGTGCGACTGAAGTCCCAGGCCAGCGGCGGCGGCCACCGTTCGCACGCGCCGGATCCAGAAGCCCGGGCCGAGAAGGTCCCAAAGATAGGAGCCGCGGGTGTAGGGCGACACGCCCATCAGCTCCGGATCGCGTCGCGGGTCCTGGGTCGCCCGATGATGGGCGAAGTGCATCCAGCGATCGGTGAGGAAGGGGTTGAGGGTCAGGGCCCCGAAAAGGTGCCCGAAGAGATCGTTCAGCCTCCGGGTCTCGAATACCGTCCAATGGCTAAGTTCATGCTGGCCGGCATAGAGGCAGTTGAGGAGCACGCCCTGGAGGAGAAGGGCGGGACACAGGAGCAGGCCGCCGCCGTTCAGCGCCAGAGCCAGAAGGGAACTGCTCGCGCCAACCGCGGCCAGGACGCTAAGAGTCTGCAGGCCGCCTCGACGATCGGAGCGGCGGGACAGCTCCCGAAGTCGCGCCTTGGGAACCAGACCCGCGGCGCTTCTGGCGATCCAGCCTTCCACGAGGCGCGTCCGCCGCTCAGGAGCCGGTGAAGATGGCCTTGGGCATGAGGACGTGGGCGCCCTTGTTGCGATCCACCAGTTCGGTGGCCTCCACGTCGCCGGCGACGCTGGTGAGCATGTAGGCGTCCTCGCGGCTCATGTGCTTTTCGGCGACGAGGAAGTCGAGCATGTGCTCCAGCGCCTTACGCACGGCCACGGTCAGGTCGTCATCGAACCCCATGGCGATATAGGCCGTCGGCGTCTCGGCGTGAGGATAGGTCTCGCCGGTGTGCTTGTGGACGATGAACTGGAATGTCCCCACCAGTGAGGTCTCGAGTGCGGTGATGTCCGCCTCGCCCTGACCCTGGCCCGCATGTCCGTCGCCGACTTCGAACAGGGCTCCGGGGACATAGACCGGCAGGTAGAGGGAGGTCCCCGCCACCAGCGAGGCGTCGTCCATATTGCCGCCGATGATATTGGGCGGGGTGCTGTCATAGCGTCCGATGGAGGGCGGCGGGGCCACGCCCATGCTGCCGAAAAAAGGATGCAGCGGCAGCACAATCCCCGGCGCGAACCGGGCGGTCATGGTCTTGGCGTCCAGCGGGATGATCTTCATTCGCCCGAAGCGGAAGTCGTCGGGCAGGGCGCCGGAGCCGAAGCGGAAGGCGTTGTAAGCATAGGGAATGGCCAGATCGATCTTGAGGATGCGGATCTCCAGGGTGTCGCCGGGCTCAGCGCCCTGGACGTAGACCGGGCCGGTCAGGATATGGCCCCCGGGACCCTTGTCCTTGACCTCGGCGAAGATCGTCTTCAGCGACTCCTGGACCTGATCGGCGGGGACGCCCGCCCTTTCCAGACCCTGCGGGCTGTTGGTGATCAGGGTTTGCACCGCGACGATGTCGCCCGAATGGACGGTGAGAGCCGGCTTGGCGTCGGAATCGTAGTGACCCCACTCCACGGTTTGCGGCGTCGCCCTGAGCTCGAAGGTCTCGGCGCGGGCGCCGAAGGCGGCGGCGAGGGCGAGGGCCGCGAGACCCGCGCTGAGGACATGACGGGGCATCTCGGACTCCCTCCTGTGGGGGCGGGACCTTCAACGCGGACGACGGTCGCGGTCAAGCGGCACAATGTGGGGGGAGGGCCGCCGGGGGACCGGAGCCCGGTTGCGGCGCGCTCCGCCCTCCCGGCGCGCGCCCGCAGGCGATGAGGCGGTCAGGGGATCTTGAGCAGCCGATCGAGCGAGAGAGCGCCGCCGCCCCGCGCGATAAGGGGGACCATGAGCGCCGCCCAGCTCAGATGGGTCGGCCAGGCGTCGGGATAGACAAACACCTCGATCACCGTGGTCATACCGAGCAGGGCCAGGGCGGAGAACCGGGTGAACAGGCCCAGAGTCAACAGGATAGGGAATATCGTCTCCGAGGTCGCGGCCAGGTGAGCGGCCAGGTGCGGCGGGATCAAGGGGACTCGATAGTCGGTCTCGAACAGATAGTAGGTCCCGGGCGTGATCGTCAGAAATCCGGTCACCTTGGTCCGTCCGGACATGAAAAACACCCCGGCGATTCCCAGACGCCAGAGCAGAGCCAGGAGCCAGTCGGGGGTCTTCTGGGCCAAAGTGGCGAAGAGCTCATAGGGCGCCAGAATCGGCGTGATCAGGGAAGGGCGGGTCATAATGGGGGTTCCTCGGAAAAGGGATGCGAGATTGAGGGCGCGGCAAAGGCGCCCCTGGCGCAGAGCTCCAGGGTCAGGGCCCAGGTCTCGTCGGGCGTCGCACTGCGCTCTGCCGCGCTCCCGGTCGCCGCGTGGGCCTCTTCCAGGGTGGCGCCGCGCGCCACGGCGCAGAGCAGAGCGAAGGCGGGAGCGCTGATCTCGGCCGCTTCGACCGTCCCAAAGGGGCGGGTGAACAAGGCGTGCTCGGCGACCCAATCGATCTCTAGCGTTGCGGACTCTTGAGGGGGTGCGGAGTCCCGGTTCAGACGCCAGATCGTCAGAGCAGGCTCAGCAAAGGCGGCGAAGCGCGTGCTGGGGGCGAGATCGAGGCGCACCGCCGTCCGCAATTCCGGGTCGAGCCCGGCGAGCGCCTCGGCCGGCAGGGGCGCGCTATCAGCCGCCAGATGGGCCTCGCGCCAGAGGAGGTCGAGGCGGGCGATGGAGGCCAGGTAGGGCATGTCTCCCGCCGGCGCGAAGTCGGCGAGAAAGTCGGGAAAGCTCTCGCCGTAGGTGATCAGCCGGGGATTGGCGGGCGGGCATTGGGCCAGGTAGCGCCAGGCGCAGGCCCGCATCCATTCCTCGCCAACCAGCCGCTCCACCGTGGGGTAGTTGTCGGCGAGGGCGTCGAGCGCGGCCTTGGCCACGGTATTGGCGTGAACCGTCAGCGCCGGGTGGGAGAAGGGTGCGTCGCGCCGCAAGGCGCGGACGAAATCGTCCTGGAATGCGGCGAGGTCAGACATGGACGGCCAGGCGCCGGGAGGGGCGCGCGCTCGCGCAATCGCCGAGGATCGCTGCGGCGCGATCGCGTTCCGCCATCAGCTCGGCAAAGGGCGGGATGTCCTGGTCGCGTTCGATCAAGGTCGGTCGCGGGCCGATCCGCGCCACGAGGCGCTGGTACAGATCCCAGACCGGCTCAGCGACCGGCGCGCCGTGGGTGTCGATGAGCAGGGCCTCGCCCTGTTCGGGGTCCGGCCCATGTCCGGCCAGGTGGATTTCGCCCACCGCCTCGGCCGGCAGGGAATCGAGATAGGCCAGGGCGTCGAGGCCCAGATTGCGCGCGCTGACGAACGCGTTGTTGATATCCGCCAGCAGGCCGCAGCCGGTGTGACGGACCAGTTCGGTCAGAAACCCGGCCTCGTCCATGTCGTGGCCGTCGAGCGGCGCATAGAGGGACGGATTTTCGATCAGAATGCGGCGTCCCAGCGTGTCCTGGACGATATCGACATTGCGAATGAGGCGCGCCAGGGCGGCGGCGGAGCGGGGGAAAGGGAGGAGGTCGCCATGATAGGCGCCCCCCCAGGCGGACCAGGCCAGATGCTCCGACACCGCAAAGGGCTCAAACCGGTCGGCCAGGCGCTTCAGCCGCGCGAGGTGGTCCGCGTCCGGGTCAGCGTCGGCGGCCAGGGACAGCCCCACCCCATGCAGAGAGAGGGGGCGCTCCTGGCGCAGGGCCTCAAGCATCGCCAGCCGCGGACCGCCCGCGACCATGTAGTTCTCGGCATGCACCTCGAACCAGAGTCCCGCCGCCGGGTCGGCAAGAGCCGGCTCGAAATGCTGGGCCTTGAAGCCAAGCCCGGCGGTGGGAGGGGAGGTCATGGTTGGGATCAGAGCCGTCTGACCTGAGGCTCAGTTTCAGCGCTGAATCGGGGTCAGCGAACCTACGCCCTTGGGGGTCTTGATAGAGGTGCACGAGCCCTTCGGCACGAGCTTCCAGGAATTGCCCTGATAGTCGCGCGCCTGGCTGCCAGCGCAGGTGGTGCCGGCGCCCGCCTTGCAGTCGTTCTGGCCGGCGCGGGCGATGCCGTAGCACTTTTCCATGCCGGTCATGGCCTTGCCGTTGGCGGTCATCATGCCCGACGCGGCGCTGGCGGGGGCGGCGAGGCTGCCGGCCAGGCCCATGAGGGCGGCGGCGGCGAGAGCGGTCTTCACAGAGGTCATCGAATGGCTCCTAGACGTGGATTGGGCGCCGCCGCAGGAGTGCGGAGGGGCGCGGACCGGGTGGGCGGAGCCCTTGACCGGTCATGTCAGGCCATTCGATGGGGAATCTGGATTGGTTACGGCAGGGGCGATTCTTTTTTGCGATTTTTCCAGAGTCGCTTTTTTGTTTTCCAGAGTCGCTTTTTTGTGCCTGTGGCGTAACGAAACGGGCGGCCGGAGCGAAGGCCAGGATATGAGGAGATGGCGTGCCGGTCTCAGAAGAGAGACTGCGACAGCTGATGCTCCAAGGGCTCGCCGGTGAGGCTGGGGCCCAGCGAGAGCTGCTGACTGAACTGGCGCGCCTCTTCGCGGCCTATTTTCGACGCCGGCTCGCCGATCAGGCGGGCGACGTGGACGATCTGGTTCAGGAGGTTCTCATCGCCGTGCACACGCGGAGGGCAACCTACGATACGGCCCAGCCGTTCACGGCCTGGGTTTACGCCATCGCGCGTTACAAGCTGATCGACCATGCCCGGCGCTCGCGGGTCAGGCGGCACGTCTCACTGGATGATGCGGGCGACCTGTTCAGCGAGGATGAGTCCGAGGCCGCTACCGCAAGGTCCGATCTGGAACGGCTGATGGATGCCCTGCCCGCGGGGCAGCGCAATGCGATCCGCGCGACCAAAATGGACGGACTATCAGTGGCCGAGGCCTCAACCCGGCTGGGCATGTCGGAATCGGCGGTCAAGGTGAGCGTGCATCGAGGGCTCAAGGCCCTTACCGCGCGCCTGCGCGGCGCCAGAAGCGGGGGCGACCGTGAGGACTGAGGACCTTATCGAGGCTCTGGCGCGCGACACCCGTCCCGTCGCCGCCCGTCGGGTCGAGCAGGTGACCGCTCTGGCCCTGATCGTGGGCTTTGGCGTCAGTCTTGCGGCGACGCTCATCTGGCTGGGGCCGCGCCCCGACATGGCCCGCGCCGTCCACACCGGCGGGTTCTGGCTGAAGATGGCCTATCCCTTGGCCGTGGCCATCGCGGCGATGTCGCTCGGCTGCGCTCTGGTGCGTCCAGCCTGCCCCACACGAGCCCGGGCGAGATGGGCGAGCGCGCCATTCCTGATCATCTTCGCTCTGGGCGCGGTGAGCTTCGCCCTGGCCCCGGGGGCCGACAGGGCGACAATCTGGTGGGGCCACTCCTGGGACCTTTGTCCCTGGTACGTGCTTCTGTTCTCCCTGCCGCCCTTCGTGGGCGTGAGCCTCGCCTTCCGCCAATTCGCGCCGACACGCCTGAGGCTGGCGGGCTTTGTGGCGGGGCTGTCGGCGGGCGGGGTCGGGGCTTTCGCCTATGCCTTCTCCTGCAACGAAACCGGTATCCCCTTTCTCGCCGCCTGGTTCACCTTGGGCATTCTTCTCGCCGGGGGTCTGGGCGCGCTGCTGGGCCCACGGATCCTGAGATGGTGAGGGCCGCGCTTTTGCGAAGCGTCGCCGCGTGAGCCCGCTACAGGCCTTTGGCGCCTTTGTCGTCGCCGCTGCGCTCGTCACTCTCGCCCCAGGCCTGGACACGGCCCTGGTGCTGCGAACCACAGCCGCCCAGGGGCGTCGCGCGGGCGCCCTTGCGGCGCTGGGGATCGGCTTGGGCTGCATGGTCTGGGGCGCTGCCGCAGCACTCGGCCTGGGCGCGCTGCTGCTCGTTTCGAAGTCGCTCTACGCCCTCGTGCGTCTGGTCGGCGCCGCCTATCTGATCTGGATGGGCGCCCATCTGCTGGTCAGGCCCCGGACGCACATGATCGAGGCGGGGGCGCCGCCTCCCCGAACCGGGCGGCCGAGCACGCCGTTCTGGCGCGGCCTGGGAACCAATCTCCTGAACCCCAAGGTGGGCGTCTTCTATGTCAGCTTCCTTCCCGCTTTCGCTGCGAGGGGCGTCGCCTTCGCGCCCTGGGGCCTGCTGCTGACCCTCACCCACGTCATCCTGGGTCTGGTCTGGTTCGCCCTCATCATCCGCCTTCTTGAGCGGGCGCGCGCGTGGCTCGACAGACCCGCCGTGGTGGGTGGGTTGGACCGGATCACGGGCCTCGTCTTTATCGGCTTCGGCGCGGACCTGGCGCTGGGACGACGCTGAGGGCCGCCGCCGCGAGGGCCGCGCCGTCCGTTCAGCCGCCGTAGATAATGGAGATGGTCTCAGCCACGCACGCCGGGCGCTCCTCGCCCTCGATCTCAATCGTGCATTCGTTCTTGATCTGCAGGCCGCCCGCGCGGGGCTCGACGCCGATCAGCTTCTGGCGCAGGCGCACCCGCTTTCCGATGCGCACCATGTTGGTGAAGCGCACCTTGTCCGAGCCGTAATTGATGCCCCGGGTCACGCCCTTCACCGGCATCAGGCCCTGGGACAAAAACGGAATGAGGGACAGGGTCAGATAGCCGTGGGCGATGGGCCCGCCCATTTCCCGGGTGGCCCGCTCCACATCCACGTGAATCCATTGATGATCGCCGGTGGCGTCGGCGAACAGATTGACCCGATCCTGGGTGATCTCGACCCATTCCGAGACGCCGACCTCGGTTCCCACCAGTCCGGGCAGGTCCTTCATGTCCACCGGTTGCATGATCCTCAGCTTTCCTTTTGCGCGTTCAGACGATCTTTGAATCCGACTTGCCCCAATAGGCGTCGCGGATGAGCCGCTTATAGAGCTTGCCGGTGGCGTGACGAGGCAACTCCTTCATGAAGTCGATCCGTCTGGGCGCCTTGACGTGGGAGAGATTGGCCCGGGCGAAGGCCGAGAGCTCGGCCGCCAGAGGCTCGCCCGCCTCGGCCCAGTCCGCCGGCTGGATCACTGCGACCACCTCCTCGCCCATCTCCTCGTGCGGCGCGCCGACGACGGCCACATCCGCCACCTTGGGATGAGTGATGAGGAGGTTCTCGATCTCCTGGGGATAGATGTTCACCCCGCCGGAAATGATCATGAAACTCTTGCGGTCGGTGAGGTAGAGAAACCCCTCCTCATCGATCCAGCCGACATCGCCCAGCGTCGTCCAGCCCTTGGGGTGACGGCTTTCGGCGGTCTTTTCCGGGGCGTTGTGGTATTCGAACTCGCCGCCGCCGGCGAAATAGACCACGCCCTCGGATCGCGGCGGAAGCTCCTCGCCGTCCTCGCCGCAGATCTTGATCTGGGCGGTCAGGCCCCGGCCCACCGAACCCTTGTGGGTCAACCACTCCCGCGCGCTGATGAAACAGAAACCGTTGCCCTCGGTGCCGGCATAGTACTCGTGCACGATGGGCCCCCACCAGTCGATCATCGCCTCCTTGACGGGGATCGGGCAGGGCGCGGCGGCGTGGAACACCGAAGTGAGCGAGGTGAGATCGTACTTGGCGCGGGTCCCCTCCGGCAGCTTGAGCATGCGCACGAAATGCGTCGGCACCCACTGGGCCGAGGTCGCCTTGTAGGTCTCGATGGCCGCCAGCGCCGCCTCGGGATCGAAACGCTCCATCATCACCACTGTCCCGCCCAGGTGCTGAACGGCCATCGACCAGCCCAGCGGCGCGGCGTGATAAAGCGGCGCGGGCGAAAGGTAGATCATATCCGGATTGAAGCCGAGCAGAGCCTGGCCGATGGCGGCCAGAGGGTTGGGCCCGTCGATGGGCTGCGGCCCCACGGCGGCGTTGGCGCGCTTGACGCCCTTGGGACGGCCTGTCGTGCCGGAGGAATAGAGCATGACGGCTCCGGCGCATTCGTCGGAGATGGGGCTTGCGGGAAAGGCCTCGCGCGCCGCCTCGAATCCCGCGAACGGCGCGGCTCTCCCTTCGGTCATCCAGAAGGTCAGTCCTGGCAGACCCTTGGCCGTCTCCAGCGCCGTGGCTTTCAGGCTCTGGGAGGCGATGAGCGCCTTGGCCCCGCTGTCGCGGACGATGTAGTCCACCTCGCCGGCGGTGAGCTTGGAGGAGATACAGGTGACGCGGACGCCGGCGCGCTGGGTCGCCCAGAGGACCTCATAGTAGCGGGGGCTGTTGTCCATGAAGACCGCGATGGCGTCCCCGGCCTGGATGCCTGCGGCCCGGAACAGATGCGCGCCCTGGTTGGAGCGGGCGTCGAGCTCGCCATAGGTCAGAACCTCGCCCGATCCCGACATGATGCAAGCGGGTTTGTCGGGGTGGGTGCGGGCGTGATGGCTGGGATGCGACATCAGGCGGCCATGGCCGACGCGGTTCGGCCGAGAATGAGATCGCTGGCTTTCTCACCGATCATGATGCTGGGCGCATTGGTGTTGCCCGAGACCAGGCGGGGCATGATCGAGGCGTCCGCGACCCTCAGGCCCTCGACCCCGTGGACCTTCAGCTCCGGATCCACCACGGCCATGGGGCCGCGCCCCATCTGGCAGGTCCCCACGGGGTGATAAAGGGTCTGACCGGCCATCTTGGCGTAGGCCAGAAGGGCGGCCTTGGTCTTGGCGTCCGGTCCCGGCAGGGTCTCGTGGTCGATCAGAGGCGCCAGGGCGTCCTGCTGGGCGATCTTCCGCGCCCATTTGATCCCGGCAAGGATCACCTCGCGGTCAAGTGGATCGGAGAGGTAGTTGGGCAGGATCGCGGGATGCTCGCGAGGATCGGCCGAGCGAATGTGGATGGAGCCGCGGCTCTCGGGGCGCACCTGACACGGCGCGATGGTCAGGCCGGGCTTGTCCTCCAGCTCCATGGCGCCGCCTTCGCCGACGTTCGAAACATCGGTGGTGGCGGGCAGAATATGGAACTGGATGTCCGGCGTGGCCAAGTCGGGCCTCGACTTGCAGAAGGCGGCGATGTGCGCGGCCGACAAGGTCAGGAGGCCCTTGCGCTGAAACACATATTTCACCGTCTCGCCGACGAAACGCAGGCCCTTGGTCAGCTCGTTGACTGAGACGACGCCGGCTTTCAGACGCCAGGTGAGGGCGACGAGGTAGTGGTCCTGGAGGTTCTCGCCCACGCCGGGCAGATCCTTGACGACCTCGATCCCATGCTCAGCGAGACGTGCGCCAGGGCCGACGCCCGAGAGCTGAAGCAGTTGGGGAGAATTCACCGCTCCGCCGGAAAGGATGACCTCCTTCCGGGCCTGGATGGTCTTCCTGACCCCGTTCTGGAGGAACTCCACGCCCACCGCCCGCTTGCCCTCGAAGATGACCCGGCTGGCGAGCGCCTGGGTCACGACCTGGAGATTTGGCCGCGACATGGCGGGATGCAGATAGGCCACCGCGCTCGAGCAGCGCTGGCCGTTCTTCACGGTGAGCTGATAGTAGCCCGCGCCTTCCTGTTCAGGACCATTGATGTCGGGGTTGCGCGGGATGCCGGCGCTCTCGCAGGCGGCCACCACGGCATCGGACACCGGGTGGGTCTCGGTGACATCGGACACATTGAGCGGCCCGCCCACGCCGTGGAAGTCACAGGCCCCGCGCTCCTGATGCTCGGCCCGGACGAAGTAGGGTTTCACATCGTCCCAACCCCATCCCTCGCAGCCCAGCTGGCGCCAGCCGTCATAGTCGGCGTGCTGTCCGCGCACATAGAGCATGGCGTTGAGCGAGGACGAGCCGCCCAGAACCTTGCCGCGGGGCCAGCTGAACACGCGCCCGCCGGCGGAGGCGTCCGGTTCGGTCTCATAGTTCCAGTTGACCTGGGGGTTCTTCAGGTTGCGCGCATAGCCCACCGGAATGTGGATCATCAGGTTGGACATGAACTGAGGCAGATTTCGCGTGGGGCGATCGTCGCCGCCGGCCTCCAGAATGGCGACCTGGAGGCCGGGCTCAGCGGAAAGGCGGTTGGCGATCACGCAGCCGGCCGAGCCGGCGCCGACAATCACATAGTCCGCGATCAGATCCCAGGACATGACCTCTCCCAACCTGTTCTCGTTGCCCACCGTGTTCTCTTTTCATTGGCGGCAGTCTATGCCGCTATGACTTCATAGAACCACCGCGCGAGGCGCGCCAAGCCTTCCGCGAGGTTAGATATCACAGCCGGGAGGATCCCCATGGCCGCGCCGCAATTCGAGACCATCCTGTATGAGGTCGAGGAGGGGATCGCGACGATCACGCTGAACCGGCCGGACAAGCTGAACGCCTTCACCGCGCGCATGATGGCCGACCTGATCTCCGCATTCGACGCCACCGACGCCGACGACGCCGTGAGGGCGGTGATCGTCACCGGGGCGGGCCGCGGTTTCTGCGCTGGCGCCGATCTCTCCGGCGGCGGATCGACCTTCGACTTCGCCGCCAGCCAGGACCCGCTACGCCTGGAGGCGCGTATCAACGGCGTGCAGCGCGACGGCGGCGGGCGGGTCACCTTGCGCATCTTCGACAGCCTCAAACCGGTGATCGCCGCGGTGAACGGGCCCGCGGTGGGGATCGGCGCGACGATGCAGCTGGCCATGGATATGCGCCTAGCCTCCACCAGCGCCCGCTTCGGTTTTGTCTTCGCCCGTCGCGGCATCACGCCGGAAGCGGCCTCGTCCTGGTTCCTGCCGCGCCTGGTCGGTCTGCAGACCGCGCTGGAATGGTGTTACACGGGGCGCGTGTTCGCGGCGGAGGAGGCGAAGGAGCGGGGTCTGGTCCGCTCGCTCCATGCCCCGGAGGACCTGCTGCCCGCCGCCCGGGCCCTGGCGCGCGAAATCGCCGACAACACCGCGCCGGTGTCGGTCGCCGTGACCCGGCAGCTGCTCTGGCGCATGGCCGGGGCGGACCATCCCATGACCGCGCACCAGGCGGACAGCCGGGCCATTCAGGCCAGAGGCGCCTCCAAAGATGCCCGCGAAGGGGTCCAGGCCTTCCTGGAAAAGCGGCAGGCGGCCTTCCCTAACCGCGTGTCCGACGAAATGCCGGACATCTGGCCCGACTGGACGCCTCGCGCCTTTCGCTGATCGGGTAATTTTCGCTGATCGGCGACGAGCTTCGTTAATCTGAAATTTTACACATCTGATCTTTGCGGGCAAGACCCGAGACGTTCGGTCGCACCCCTTGCAAGGCCGCGCCTTGCTTGCGCCGTTGCACGAAGATCAATAAAAATCGAATTGCATTTCAAATAAGGACGGCGACCGGCGCCGGCCAAAAGAGACAAGTCACGATAAAATGGATACCAAACCTGAAGTCATCGAGATGACGGCTGAGATCGTCGCATCCTATGTGGAGAACAATTCGGTCGCCGCGGCGGAGCTTCCGGCTCTGATCCAGAGTGTTCACAAGGCTCTGATGGGGGTCGCTTCGGGCGAGGCGGTGGTCGAAGCGGCGCCCAAGGAGCCGGCGGTCCCGGTCCGGCGCTCGGTGCAGCCTGATTACATCACCTGCCTGGAAGACGGTCGTAAGTTCAAGTCGCTCAAGCGGCATCTGCGCACTCGCTACGGTCTATCTCCGGACGATTATCGCGCCAAGTGGGGTCTGCCGAAGGACTACCCCATGGTGGCGCCGAACTACGCCAAGGCGCGTTCCGATCTCGCCAAGCAGATGGGTCTTGGCCAAGTCGAGCGCGGTAAACGCCCCAAGCGCTGAAGCGCGCGGCTACCCGCGCCGCGCCCGCCCGACGCGGCCATCGAAGCTCGAGGACGGCGACGTCTCCCTCAGGGTGGAGACGGCCGCGCTTGTGTCGTCCCGGCTTCTTCATCAATGCTCATCAGGCGCCGGCTGCCGCCGCCGCCTCGGATCGGATGCGCCCCACCATGGCGGCGAGCCCGTTCGCGCGCTGTGAAGTCAGGGCGCCGCTGAGGCCCAGACGGGCGAAGGCCGCGGGGGCGTCGAAGGCGAAAATCTCCGCCGCGGAGCGGCCGCCGTAGAGCTGCAGCACGAGGGCCACCAAGCCCCTCACCAGATGGGCGTCGGAGTCGCCGCGAAAGTACAGACGCCCGTCCTTGTCCGGATCGCGGACCAGCCAGACCTGGCTGGCGCAGCCTCTCACCTTGTTGGCCTCCGTCCGCTCCTCATCGTCCAGCGGAGTGAGGTCTCGTCCCATTTCGAGGAGGTGGCGATAACGCTCCTCCCAGTCTCCCAGGATGTCGAAGACATCGGCGAGTTCGTCGACGGCGTCTTCGATTGTGGTCGCGGGAGATGAAGGCGCCTGAGTCATGTTCGCGGTTTAGAGCGGCGGACGGGTTGAGGGAACGGCTCGCTCGCGATTCAGCCGGACCCGTTTGGGCCCGGGCTGTGAGCGCGACTCGGCCGGTCGTCCGCTCGGCGCAGGGGGTGACCCCAGAGCCGCCAGATCGACCAGACGGCGCCAGTGACACAGGTCAGATTGATCAGGGCTTCCAGTCGCAGACCCGGGTCCTGGGCCAACAGGGCGGGAGCATAGAGCCCGTGCAGCAGATTGAACGAGATGTCGATGAAGGCGAGGAACCCCAAAGCCCCGCTGGCGATCAGCCCGAACAGGACCGCCTTGGCGTCGCGTCCGATCAGATAGAAGGCCGCCAGGCCCGAGGTCACTGCGACCAGAAGATCGGCCAGAGGAAAGGCGGACTCGAAGCCCAGATAGATCGTCGTCAGGCGGATCAGCGCCGGGTCGGTGACGTCGTGCACAAAATTGGGCAGGGTGAGGTCACTGCGGAAAAAGGCGATCCAGTAGGCGCAGACGAGGCCGCCGCCGCCGGCCGCCAGAATCGCCGCGTGAATCTTGTCGGTGCGGCTGAGGGCCGGGGTCATGTAGCGCTCGCCGCCAGGAGCGGACCCCCGACAAGGATCTTGGCCAGGAATACCGTGGAGAGAGGGGCGAAGCCCCAGGCGACGCCGAGAAAGGCCGCCTTATCGATGGGCCGGCGAATGCCCAGCAACGGTCGGTCGGAAAAGGTCCAGGCATGCAGCCAGTAGAGATTGAGGCCTTCCAGCAGGAGCCCCACGAGCGCCCCGACCATGAACAGCACCGGAAAGACGCCCCGCAGGGCCCCGCGCCCTCCGATCACCCAGCCGATCCCAAATCCCTGGATAAGGCCAAAGGCCAGCACGATATTGGCGAGGACGAGAGCGCCGGAGCGATAGCGCCAGAGACCCAGCGCCGCAGCGGCGGCCTCCACTGCCAGACCAAGGGCCATGGCCGAGATGAAGCAGGCCAGGGGAAGGCTCACCTGTCGCGTCTCCGGGGTAAGTTTTGCAGCCTCGGGGCCATGGTCGGTCATATCGCAGTCCGGCTCGACAAAAATAGGGCGGATAGGGCCGCCTCGCCGCTCGGGCTTGTGTGACTAGTCTTGGAGCAGGCGCGCGAACATATCGACGATGGACGCCTCGTCCAGATCCCGGAGCGTGTCGCCCACATAGACCTCGCTCACGGACCAGCCCGGCACATCCGTGGGCCGAGGGTCGTTGACGACCCAGATATGCTCCCGCGCGGCGATGGCGTCGCGCCGCCTTGCGACGTCCTCAGCCGGCGACTCGAAGAAGATGTGCAGCATATTGGCCTGGGGAACGGCGGGGTTGACCTTGAGGCCCGGCGTTGCGACCAGAGCTTGGGCGAGGCCCCTGGCGCGGGCGTAACAGGCGTCCAGGGCTGACAGGCGCGCTTCGAACAGCAAAGCGGTGGAGACCACTGTGGCCGTCTGGGTCACGAGATTGCCGCCCATGCGCCTCTGCCAGAGCCGCGCCTCGGCGATGAACTCCGCCTCGCCCGCCAGAACTGCCC
Organism: Pseudomonadota bacterium; assembly: GCA_021808285.1. Classification (GTDB taxonomy): domain Bacteria; phylum Pseudomonadota; class Alphaproteobacteria; order Caulobacterales; family Caulobacteraceae; genus Acaudatibacter. Next base: position 139,611 of record JAKBBV010000001.1, read on the forward strand.
CGGACAGTCCGCCCAGGCCCTTATAGAGCGAGACATAGACGCTCTCGAATCCGGCGACGATCTCGGCATGGGGGCGATCATAGAAGGCCCGGCACTCCCAAAGTCGGGCGCCGTCAAGGTGCAGGGGCAGGCTCCTCGCGCGCGCGGCCGCCTTCAGGGCGAGAAGCGAGTTCCAGTCCGGTGCCTGACCGCCGATCTCCCGCGCCGGGATCTCCACCAGGAGGCAGGCCAGGGGCTGGGCGAGGGATTCGACGTCGCGGGCGATGAGGGGAAGGTGTCTGGCGCCGACAGGAACGCCGTGGAGCCCGAACAGGGCCTGGTAGCCTTCACGCTCGTGAAGGAAGAGATGCGAGGTGGGATGGGCGCCGAAACGGCTGAGGCCTCGCCGCTCCGTCCATATCCTGACCGCGATCATCTGCGCCAGGGTTCCGCTGGGCATGACCACCGCCGCCGGCATGCCCAGAAGCTCCGCTATGCGGGCTTCGAAGTTAGCGACCACCGCGCCCTCGCCATAAAGGTCGTGGCGGACATCGTGATCCCCGCACCATCGCGCCATGGCCTCGAATGTCTCGGCCGGAGGCCCGGTGCGAAAGCCCGGCAAGACGATGCGGCAGGCCTCGCGCAACCGGCGACGGGTCTCGGCCTCGGAGAGCTGGGGAGATCTGGACATATCTGACAGGCGCCGCCTCGACATCTTGGCCTTGAGACGCCCAAGCCTGGAGTCAGGCCTCGGCGATAAAGCGATAGCCCACTCCAGGTTCAGTGACGATAAGGCGGGGTCGGGCGGGATCGGCCTCCAGTTTGCGGCGAAGGTGGCCGACGAAGACCCGAAGGTACTGCACCGAGTCCGCTTCGGCCTGGGCCTTACCCCAGACCGCGGCCAGGAGCTGGCGATGAGTGAGCACCTTGCCCCCGCCCAGAACCAGATTGGAGAGCAGATCGTATTCGCGCGGTGAGAGCTTCACCGGGGCGCCGCCCCGGTTGACCCTGCGCAGCACCAGGTCGATCTCCACGTCTCCGGCGCGCAGCACGGGCTCGATCCCCTCCCGGATCACCCGGTGCCGCAAAGCGGTGCGCAGGCGGGCCATGAACTCGCCGACGCCAAAGGGCTTTTCGAGATAGTCGTCGGCGCCGTTGTCCAGGGCGCGCACCTTTTCCTCCTCCCGGTCCCGGGCCGAGAGGATCAAGATCGGACCTTCATAGACCCGCCGCGCCTTGAGGAGCACATCCTGGCCGTCCTCGTCGGGTAGGCCAAGGTCCAGCACCACGGCGGCGGGCGGGCGATGGGTCATGGCCGCCAGGCCGGCGCCGCCCGTCGTCGCTGCGGTCGCGTCATAGCCATTGGCCTCCAGGGCATGACGCAGGAAGCGTTGGATCTGAGGTTCGTCGTCGATCACCAGGATGCGGTGGCGAAGAGCGGTCATGCGCGAGGCCCTGTCAGGTCCCTTGAGGGGGGAGGAGGCGCCGACGCCGGCGCTGGCCCCGGGTCGGACGAGGATTCCGCGTCAACGGCGGCCTTGGGCAGGCTGATCAGCACGCGCGTGCCGCGGTCGCCATGGATCGGACTGGCGGCGGCGATTCGCCCGCCCATGGCCTCGATGAACCCCTTGGAGATGGAAAGGCCAAGGCCGATCCCCTGGCCCCGGTCGCTGGGCCGGCTCAGGCGCCGGAACTTGTCAAAGACATGCTCCAGCTCACTTCGAGGAATGCCGCGTCCTTCGTCCTCTATGCTGATCACGACGCTTCGCCGGTCTTCATAGGCGGCCACATCGATGGGCGTGCCCTCCGGGCTGTAGGCGATGGCGTTGTCGAGCACATTGACGACCGCCTGCTCGAGCAGTTGGGCGTCGATCCGCCCCGGCGACAGGGTCTGGGGAAAGTCGCAGGCGATCCGGTTGCCGCCGGCCCTCCGCTCCGCGCGGCCGATCGCCGCGGCAAGAACCTCGCGCACGTCGCAGATCTCCAGATGCAGGTTGAGCGCGCCGCCCTCCAGTCGCGTCATGTCCAGGAGGTCTCCCACATAGCGGTTGAGCCTCTGGGCCTCGTCGCGAATGCTCTCCAGCAGATCCCGCCGCGCACTCGCATCGAGCTTGGCGCCATAGTCGAGCAGCGTCGTGGAGGCGCCCATTACCGTGGCCAGCGGCGTCCGGAGGTCATGGCTGATCGAATTGAGAAGAGCCGCGCGAAGCTGATCCGACCGCCGCAGAGTCTCGCTCTCCACGGAGGCGGCCGCGAGCTCGGCGCGCTCGAGAGCGACGGCGCCCTGGTCGAGCAGGGCCAGGAGGAGCCGCTCGTCAGCGGTCTCCGGGGAGTCCAGCCTGACCACGCCCGCCACCCCGGCCCGGCCGCGCAGGCCTTGAAGGGGGCGGAACGTCCAGGAAACCTGGGGGAGCGTGCCGGTTCCGGCCCCCGCCGGTTCGCCCTTCTCCCAGGCCCAGCGCGCGGCGGCCGTCGCGACGGCATCGAGCTCCGCGGAGCGCGGCGCCGCCGCGGCGAGACGAAGTTCGCCCTTTTCCGGCAGAAGGACCACGGCGTGGCCGGCGCCGGCGTCGGCGGCCTGTTCGGCCAGGGCGCGGGCGGCCTCGTCCCGGTTGGCGACGCCCGACAGGCGCCGGCTGGCGGCCAGGAGCGAGGCCACGGCGGCGGCGCGGCGACTGGTCATCGCCGCCTGATCGCGCACCCGTCCCGTGAGCCAGCCGGTGGTCAGAGCCACGGCGAAGAACATGAAAAAGGGAATCAGATCCTCGGCTCGGGTGATGGTGAAGGTCAGGCGTGGGTCGAGAAAGAAATAGTCGAATGAAAGGGCGGCGGCGGCGGCGGCGAGCAGGGCGGCGCGGAAACCGAAGGCCGCGCCGGTGATCAGCACGGCGGGCAGGAAGATCATCGCCAGGTTAGGCCGCGAGGTGAAGCGATCAGCGATGGCCGCAAGCCCGGTGAAGGCGCCGACGAGGCCCAGGGCCGCCAGATAGCCTCTCCAGGCGATGGGCATGACCGGCGCCGCCGAAGCCGGTCGCGCCTGCCGTCCGCCCGCCTCCTCAAGGGTGTCGGTGACGATATGGAGGGCGGCGCCGTGGGTCTGGTCGGCGAGGGCATGGACCAGGGAGCGGCCGAACACGGCCCGCGCGCGGAACAGCCAGGGCCCGCGATCTCGCCGTCGTCCAATGACGATCTGGGTGATGTTGTTGCGCTTTGCATAGGCCAGAACGGCGTCGAGGAGGCTGTCGGCGGAGAGCGTGGCCGTGGCGCCGCCGAGCTGTTCGGCCAGCTTCAGGGCCTGGGCCGTGGCCCGGCCGGACTCCGGCGAGACAGGGCGATTGGGGCGCTCGATGTGCAGGACGGTCCAGGGGGCGTCCATCATCAGGTCCGACAGGCGCCGGCCGGCGCGCACCAGGGCTTCGCCCTGGACATCATCGATGAGGACGAGGATGCGTTCCCCCGCCGCCCAGGGGCCCTCGATGCCCCGGCGCCGCATTTCGTCCACCAGGCCATCATCGACCTTCTGGGCGGCGCGTCGCAGGGCCAGTTCGCGCAGGGCGGTGAGATTTTCCGGCCGGAAGAACCGGTCCGTCGCCATGCGCGCGGTCTCGGGCAGATAGACCTTGCCGGCGGCCAGCCTCTGACGCAGCTCCTGCGGCGTCAGATCTATAAGCTCGATCTCGTCGGCGGCGGACAGGGCCTGGTCGGGCACGGTCTCTCGCACCCGCACCCCGGTGATGCTCCAGACCAGGTCGATCAGGCTTTCGAGGTGCTGGACGTTGAGAGTCGTCCAGACGTCGATCCCGGCCTTCAGCAGCTCGTCCACATCTTGCCAGCGCTTGGGATGGCGCGACCCGGGGGCGTTGGTGTGGGCGTATTCGTCGACCAGCAGAAGGTCAGGTCGTCGGGCCAGCGCGGCGTCGAGGTCGAACTCGCGCAAGGTCTGGTCGCGGTAGGCGACCTCCTGGCGCGGCAGGATTTCGAGGCCCTCGGTCAGACGCTCGGTCTCCAGACGGCCATGGGTTTCGACGATCCCGATGACCACGTCCGCGCCATCAGCCTTGGCCCGGGCCCCGGAGGTCAGCATCTCGTAGGTCTTGCCGACCCCAGGCGCCATGCCCAGGAAGACCCGCAGTTTGCCGCGTCCGGCGCGCTGGGCCTCGGCCAGCAGAGCCTCAGGGTCCGGTCGGCGGGCGTCGTCCGAAAGCGTCACGGCGGCGAAATCCCCACTGCCGCTCCCGGGGAGTCGGCTCTTCGCATTATGGGCCTGCGCGGGCCCGGCGTCTCGACCTGGATGTGGCCGCTCACCCGTCCAGGGTCGCCCGCGAGGCGGCGTCCAGCGCCTGGTTGGCCTCCAGGACGTTGACCCGGGTCTGGCCAAGAAAGCCCAGGGCCGGCCCCTCGGTATGGGCGGCGATCACGCGTCTCACCGTCTCCAGCGGCAGGCCGCGCGCGCTGGCGATGCGCGGCGCCTGGGCGGCGGCGTTCTGAGGCGAGATGTCCGGGTCGAGCCCGGAGCCGGACCATTCCACCGCGTCCGGAGCGATGGCGGCGCCGGGCTGGGTCCGCGCCAGGACCTTGGCGTCGGCGGCCACCCGGACGATCAGTCGCGCGTCCATCGGACCAAGATTGGTCCCCGAGGAGGCGGTGGCGTCATAGCCTGTCGGCCCCGCCGCGGACCCGCGCGGGTGAAGATAGCGCGCCTCGGTGAAGGCCTGGCCGATCAGACGCGAGCCCACGGCCCGACCCCGGGCGTCGCGAAGCACCTCGCCCTGGGCCTGAAACGGCAGGGCCAGCTCCGAAAGACCGGTGACGGTGAGTGGATAGACGAGGCCGGTGAGGGCGCTAAGCGCCAGCAGCAGCACAAGCACAGGACGGAGAAGCCTCATGGCGGGACGCCTCACGCCAGGCCCAGGGCCGAGACCGCCAGGTCGACGACCTTGATGCCAAGGAACGGCGCCGCGAGCCCCCCGAGGCCATAGATCAGCAGATTTCGCGACAGCAGGGCTTCAGCCCCGATCGGCCGATAGCGCACCCCGCGCAGGGCGAGGGGGATCAGCGCCACGATGATCAGGGCGTTGAAGATCACCGCCGAGAGGATCGCGCTTTGCGGGCTGTGCAGACGCATGACGTTGAGCGCCGAGAGCGCGGGCAGGGAGACGACGAAGATCGCCGGGATGATGGCGAAATATTTGGCCACGTCATTGGCGACCGAGAAGGTGGTCAGCGCGCCTCGGGTGATGAGGAGCTGCTTGCCGACCTCGATGATCTCGATGACCTTGGTCGGGTCGCTGTCGAGATCGACCATATTGCCGGCCTCCCGCGCGGCCTGGGTCCCGGTCTGCATGGCCACGCCGACATCGGCCTGAGCCAGAGCCGGGGCGTCATTGGCGCCGTCGCCGCACATGGCCACCAGGCGTCCGTGCGCCTGCTCCTCGCGGATCATGGCCAGCTTGTCCTCGGGCTTGGCCTCAGCCAGGAAGGTGTCGACCCCCGCCTCCGAGGCGATAGCCGCAGCCGTGACCGGATTGTCGCCGGTGATCATGACGGTGCGCACGCCCATGCGCCGCAGATCGGCGAAGCGGTCCTTCACCCCTGGCTTGACCACGTCCTTGAGGTGGATGACGCCCACCAGGCGATCGTTTCGCGACACCGCCAGGGGCGTCCCGCCCGAGCGCGCGATGCGGTCCACGGCCCGCTCCAAATCGGGGGCCAGAGCCGCGCGGCTCAGACCCAGATCGCCAAGCACCGCTTCGACGGCGCCCTTGCGCCAGCGGCAGTCTCCGGCATCGAGGCCCGAGAGCCGGGTCGCGGCCGAAAACGGGATCGGGGTCGCGCCCTCTGGCAGCTCCGCCGAAACGCCGTGAGTGCGCGCCAGGGCCACGATGGAGCGGCCCTCGGGGGTTTCGTCGGCCAGCGAGGCCATCATCGCCGCCGTCATGGCCGCAGTGTCCGGCAGGGCCGGGGCGCTCACAACCTCTGTGGCCATTCGGTTGCCGAAGGTGATGGTGCCGGTCTTGTCGAGCAGCAGGGTGTCCACGTCGCCGGCGGCCTCCACCGCCCTGCCGGAGGTGGCCAGGACGTTGAACTTCAGCAGCCGGTCCATGCCGGCGATGCCGATGGCGGCGATCAGTCCGCCGATGGTGGTGGGGATGAGGCAGACGAAGAGCGCGCCGAGCGCCAGGGGATCGAGCCTCACACCGGCGTAACGGCCAAGACCGATGAGGCTCGCCACGACGATCAGGAAGACAAGGGTCAGGCCGGCCAGGAGCACGCTGAGGGCCATCTCGTTGGGCGTCTTGCGCCGGTCCGCGCCCTCCACCATGGCGATCATGCGGTCGAGGAAGCTGGAGCCGGCCGAGGCGGTGACCCGCATCTTGATCGCGTCGGAGACCACGGTGGTGCCCCCGGTCACGGCCGAGCGATCGCCGCCGGACTCGCGGATCACGGGCGCGCTCTCGCCGGTGATCGCCGCCTCGTTCACCGATGCGACGCCTTCGACGATCTCGCCGTCGGCGGGGATAAGCTCCCCGGCGGCGACGCGGACGACTTGCCCCACCTTCAGCTGGTGGGCCGGGACCTGCCGCGTCTCGCCCGACTCCAGGACCAGGGTAGCCAGGGTGTCGACCCGGGTCGCGCGCAGGGCGTCGGCGGCGGCCTTGCCCCGGCCCTCGGCCAGGCTCTCGGCGAAATTGGCGAACCATACCGTGGCCCACAGCCAGAACGTGATCTGGAGGGCGAAGGCGAAGGGTCGGCCCTGGACCAGGGACTGGACCAGCGACACTGAGGCCAGAGCAGCGGTCACCCAGGTGGCGAGGATGACCGGATTTCGCGACAGGCGGCGTGGATCCATCTTGGCGACGGAGTCGCGTGCGGCGCGGGCGTAGACGCCCGAGGGACCGAAGGCGGCGCCCAGGCCCGGGACGTCCGGGCCCGGGACTTTCAGGCTCGCGACGTCGGGGCCGGGGTCGGCTGGCGCGATGGCGGCGGCGCCCCTGGCGGCGGAGGAGGCTGGAGTCCTCGACATGATCAGCGTCCGAGCTCCTGCTGCATCTGGAAATGCTCGACCCCGGGACCGAGCGCCAGAGCCGGGAAATACTGCAACCCGCCCAGGATCAGGATCACGCCCACGAGCAGGGAGGCGAACTGTGGACCGTCGGCGGGCAAGGCGCCGGCCGAGGGTTCGAGACGTGGCTTGGCCGCCAAGGCGCCGGCCATGGCCATCACCGGTGCGATGTAGCCGAAACGGCCCAACATCATGGCGATAGCCAGGGTCCCGTCCCACCAAGGGGTATCGGCGTTGAGGCCGCCGAAGGCGGAGCCGTTGTTTCCCACCGCCGAGGCGTAGGCGTAGAGTATCTCGGTCAGGCCATGGGGCCCTGCGGTCGAAACGCTTCTCAGGGCGACGGGGAGCGCCGCGGCGGCGGCGGCGAAGCCGAGCAGAGCCACGGGCAGGAGCAGGGTGGCGAGGACGGCGAACTTCACCTCCCGCGCCTCAATCTTCTTGCCCAGATATTCCGGCGTCCGGCCGACCATGAGCCCGGCGATGAAGACCGCGAGCACGGCCATCACCACCATGCCAAAGAAGCCGGAGCCGACGCCGCCGGGCAGGATCTCGCCGAGCTTGATCATGAACAGGGCCACGCCCCCGCCCAGCGGCGTGAAGCTCTCGATCATGGCGTTGACCCCGCCGTCCGAGGCGCCGGTGGTCATGGCCGTCCAGACCGCGGAGGAGGCGGCCCCGAAGCGCACCTCCTTGCCCTCCATATTCGGGCCCGAAAGGACATGGGCGGCGTGGGCGGCGGCGCTGGCGAGCGCCGGCGTGGGCGAGGATTCGGCAGCGTAGAGACAAGCCGCAGCGACGCCCACCAGGGCCAGCATCACCCCGACCAGGATCCTGGCCTCGCGTCGCGCCAGACCGACGATGCCGAAGGCGATCACGCATCCCAAGGAGAGGGCGTTCATGGCCACCTCCTCGATCAGATTGGTCCAGGCGTTGGGGTTCTCGAAAGGATGGGCGGAGTTGGCGTTGAAGAACCCGCCCCCGTTGGTTCCCAGTTGCTTGATGATCTCCTGGCTGGCCACCGGACCGATGGCCAGGGTCTGCTTGGCCCCCTCCAGGGTCGTGACGTCGACCCGCGCCGCCAGGGTCTGGGGCGTCCCCAGAGCCACCAGGATCAGGGCGAAGACGAGGCAGATCGGCAACAGCAGATAGAGCGTCGCTCGGGTGATATCGACGAAGGCATTGCCAAGCGTCTCGCCGCGATGGGCGGCGAAGGCCCTGGCCAGGGCGGCGGCGACGGCGATGCCTGTGGCGGCGGAGAGAAAGTTCTGGGAGGTGAGGCCGAACATCTGAGAGGCATTCGACAGGGTGGTCTCGCCTGCATAGGCCTGCCAGTTGGTGTTGGTGACAAAGCTCACCGCCGTATTGAAGGCCAGCGCCGGGTGCAGCCCGCCGAGATGCAGGGGATTGAGCGGCAGATGGGCCTGTAGCCGCAGGATGCCATAGAGCAGGAAGAAGCCCGCCGCGTTGAAGGTCAAGATCGCCATGGCATAGGCGCTCCAGCCTTGCCCCTCCTCCGGCCTCACGGCGGCCAGGGAATAGAGCGCCCGCTCCACAGGCTTGAGCAAAGGGTCCAGCCAGGTCGACTGGCCCCGCCAGAGCCGCGCCAGATAGAGTCCGAGCGGCCAGGCCAGAGCGGCGCTGAGCCCCAGGGTAAAGGCGATCTCCGCCCAGCCTCTCCAGGTCATGTGCGTGGGATCCGCGGGGACTAGAATTTGTCGGGCCGAAGCAGCGCGGCGACCATGTAGGCGCCGACCCCGAGGGCCGCGAAGGCGTAGATCAGGGCGACCATGTCAGAGTCGCCTCAGCAGGCGGACATAGAGTCCGAGCGCGGCAAACAGCAGTCCGCCGCCGGTGAGAGAAAGAAAATCGCCCATATGCCGAACCAGGCCCCGCATCGCCGGAGAGGGTCAGTTTGCGGCCAGAGCGCCTCAAACCTCCATGTTCAAGGTTCGGCGAGGGTATAAAGCCTGCATAAAATCCGGCGCCCGGGCGCCCCGGCCTCTGATCGATCAGTTCCGATCCGCAAACAGGGCTTCGAGGCGGGCGGCATAGGGGGCGAGCACCGGGGGACGTGCGGGATCGACGGCGTCCAGGACGCGCCGCGCGCGGGCGACATAGCCTTCGAGGTCGGCATCATGCGTATCCAGGGCGCGCGCCAGGGCGTCGGCCCCCGCCTCGATGTCGAAGTCGGGATAGGCATAGCCGGCCTCGCCTAGAAAGGGCGAATTGTGCACCAGCGGATAGCCGCCATGGAGCGCCTCATAGAAGAGATAGTTGAGGCCGTTCTCCCACTGGTGGGCGACAATCACGTCCACATGGCGCGCCGCATAGTCGACAAAGGGAAAGCGCGGCTCGGCCGTGGCCTTGCCGGCCTGGACGATGTCGAGACCCAGGGCGATGTGCTTGAAGGTCGGATTGTCCTTGATCCCGAACGTATTGGTCATGAACAGGTGGGCCAGGGCGTCCGGACGGCGGCGATGCAAGGTCTCGCAGATCAAAAGCGGGATCAGCGTCGTCTTCACCACATTGAGATTGGGTTCGAAGACCCCGACCCGTCGGCGTCCTGTTTGCGGCCTGTAGCCCCATTGCGCGCGGGTCTCGGCGTCCCGGACCAGGCTCTGGTCGAGGAAATAGGGCGACCACAGATGGGGCAGGGAGATCACCGGCGCGCGCTCCAGCGTGGCGAAGAAGCCGGCGCAGGTCTTCATGTGATGGGGATTTGTCCAGATCTCCGCGTGCCGGGTGCGATGCGGATTGGGTATCCAGCCGTGGGCCCCGAAACAGATCGCTTCGGCGGCGAAGACGTAGTCGTTGCCGAATTTGTAGGCGATGGACTTGCCGCCTCGGGCGTGCAGGACCTGGTAGAAATCGGGGCCCAGCGAGGCGTTCATCTCGATCACGAGATCGGTCTCGTAGATGGCCTTCTGGATCGGCCGCAGGTCGGCCCGGAACGCCTCCAGCATCATGCCCGGCGGATAGGGGTCGATCTCGCCGTCGTGACACAGCCAGACATTGGCCGCTCCCGGCCAGGACTTGAGCAGGAGGTAGAGAAACACGCAGTGCTGATTTGCGCCGTTGTACCAGATGGATTGGCCTGGCTGGGCCTCCACGTTCATGGTGATGGAGATGTTGATGGCCGCCATCGGCGCCTGTCCCCCATGCCCGGCGAGGGGCGTTCATCCGCGCGCCGGCCCGACATTAGGGCCTCCGGGCCGGGAGCGGAAGCTTAACGAGGGCTTCTGGTCAGCGCCTTAAAGGAACGCGTGGCCGCGCGCCTCGGCGCGGTTCATAATTCGTCCATGCAGCTTTCCAGCGATATCTGGGTCTATGCTCTGATCCGGCGCGTGACTCAGGCGGGGTCCTACGCCACCGTGGCCCGGCGGGGCGATGCGCGCGGCGGCGCGGTTCTGGTCAAGACGCGGGATGGCCGCTCCGGCGAGACGAAGCTGTGGACCCAGGCGGTGGGGCGGGGCGGAGAGCCGGTGTGGATGCAGCCCATCGCCGGATCGGACGAGGCGGCGGTGGATGCCTATCTCGAGCGCGCGGCCGGCCGCGACCCGGATGTCTGGATCGTCGAGATCGAGGATCGCGACGGCAAGCGCTTCTTCACTGAGGACGTGGACGAGGCCTGAGCCGGGCGACCCGACAGAGCGCCTGCCGGCCCCCTCGCGCCTCACGCGGTTCGCGCCGGGCCCCGGTCGAGCCACCAGGCCGCCAAGGTGACGAGGAGATAGATCGCGAGCGAGGTGGCCGCCAGGCTCTGCGGCGTCCCGGTCTCGGCGCCGGATGCGGCGACGAATTGCAGACCCAGGAGACCGGCGAGGAACAGGGCGGCGGGCCAGGCGCGGCGTCCCTCCGCGGCGCGGCTGAAGGCCCAGAAGGGCGCGACCACGGCCAGGAGGCCGATCTCCACGATCTCCTCCGGCACGGGCTGGTTCCACAGCGACAGACCGACTTTGGGCCCGCCCGGCCAGAGCAGCAGATCGGGCCGATGGACCAGGAGATCGAGCGCCCAATGGGAGACCACCACCGCGCCGATCACGACCGCTGCGCGCGGCCGAAGGCCCAGGACGAACCGGGCGATCGCCCCGCCCAGGGCGGATAGCGCCAGGGCGCCGGGGAGGCTATGGGTCCAGGGCATATCATAGAGCGCCAGGGCGCTGCCGGGCAGGTGGGGGTCGATGCGGAAATGCTCCACTCCGGCCAGGACAAGCCCGCTCCATCCCCAGTCGAGAAACTGGCTGGCGGCGATCATGCTCCACAGGGGTGCGCGCGGTTCGATCGCCTTGCCCGCCAGTCCGGCCGCGAAATGGCCCACGAACATGCGCTGATCCCCCGTGACATGCCGGGGCGGAGGCTAAACCGCGAACCGCGCCCCTGGGAAGGCCGCGCATGGCGTTTGCAGGCGCGGCGCGCTCGCGCTATCGGCGCGCCATGTCCCAGACCTCCGCGACCTCGCCCGCGGCGCAGGCCGCCCGCCGGCGGACCTTCGCCATCATCTCTCACCCCGACGCGGGCAAGACCACTCTGACCGAGAACCTGTTGCTGGCGGGGGGGGCGATCCGGGCCGCCGGGGCCGTGCGGGCGCGGGGCGAGCAGAGACGCACCCGGTCGGACTGGATGAAGATCGAGCGCGAGCGCGGCATCTCGGTGAGCGCCAGCGCCATGACCTTCGACCATGCCGGGCTGATGTTCAACCTGCTCGACACCCCCGGCCACGAGGACTTCTCGGAGGACACCTATCGCACCCTCACCGCGGCGGACGCGGCGATCATGGTTCTGGACGCGGCGCGGGGCATCGAGCCCCAGACTCTGAAACTGTTTGAGGTCTGCCGCCTGCGCGACATCCCCATCCTGACCTTCATCAACAAGATGGACCGCGAGGCGCAGGATCCTCTGGCCCTGCTCGACGAGATCTCCAGCAAGCTGGCCCTGGACCCGGCGCCGCTGTACTGGCCGGCGGGCTCGGGCGGACGGTTCCGCGGTATGGTCGACCTGCGCCGCGACCGGTTTCTGGTCTATGAGCGCGCCGCCGCCGGCGAGGCCCCGGGACCCACCCGGACCCTGCCGCTGGACTCCCGGGCCCTGGCGGACCTGATGAGTCCGGAGGAGCTGGAGGAGGCGCGGGAAGGCGCCTTGCTTGCCCGCGAGGCCTCTCCGGCCTTCGATCCCCAGGCCTTCCTGGAGGGGCACATGACCCCGATCCTGTTCGGATCGGCCCTGCGTCATTTCGGGGTGGACGAGCTGCTTGAGGCCCTGGGCGCCTTCGCCCCGCCGCCTCGCCTGACCCGCGCCTGGCGCGGCGGAGTCGAGACCCATGCAGCGCCCGGCGACGAGGAGGTCAGCGGTTTCGTGTTCAAGATCCAGGCCAATATGGATCCCAACCACCGCGACCGCATCGCCTTCGTCCGCCTGACCTCGGGCCGGTTCACCCGCGGCATGAAGCTGAAGGTGGAGGGGACAGGCAAACAGCTCAGCGTCAACGCCCCGATCCTGTTCTTCGCCTCGGACCGCGAACTGGCCGAGGAGGCTTTCGCCGGCGATGTCATGGGCATTCCCAATCACGGCGTGCTGAGGGTGGGCGACAGCCTCTCCCAGAGCGGGACCCTGCGCTTCGCCGGCCTGCCGAACTTCGCCCCTGAGATTCTGCAGCGGGTGCGGGTCAAGGACCCGCTCAAGGCCAAGCATCTGAAGAAGGCCCTGGAGGGCCTCGCCGAGGAGGGGGTGAGCCAGCTCTTTCGCCCCCTGGTCGGGTCGGACTTCATCGTCGGCGCGGTGGGCCCGCTGCAGTTCGAGGTCATGGCCGACCGGCTAGGCGGGGAATACGGCCTGGACGTCCTGTTTGAGCCCGCGCCCTATGCCGAGGCGCGTTGGCTCGAAGGCGACAGGGCGGCGGTGGAGGAACTGGTCTCGCGCCAGCGCTCGGCCATCGCCCATGATCTCGACCAGTCCCTGGTTTTGCTGGCCAAATCGGCCTGGGAGATCGGCTATCTCGCGGAGCGGTTTCCGAAGGTGACCTTCGCCCGGACGCGAGAGCGGGGCTGAGGCCGCGGCCATGACGACGGCGGCGGAAAGCGAAGCCTGGGCTGTCTATGGCGCCCCTCCGCCCGTTCTGGCCCCGGTTCCGCCGCGGGCGCGCCAGGTCTCGCCGCTCATCCCGGACGCCTCGTCCCTGGAGGATCTCGCCGAGGCCAGCCTCGATCGGATGACGGTTCTGGCCCCGCCGGGCGCCCTGGAGCGGCGCTATGTCCTGGCCCAGGCCCTGCGCGCCCTAAAGCCTGGAGGGGCGCTGGTCGCCCTGGCGCCCAAGGATCGGGGGGGAAGCCGATTGCGTGGCGAACTTCAGTCCCTGGGCTGTGCGGTGGCCGAGGAGGCCCGGCGGCATCATCGCATCTGCACCGCGCGGGCCCCGGGCGATGCCGCCGCCATCGCCTCGGCCCTGACCGGCGGGGGCGTGCGCTGGCGGGAGGTCGGACTTGGGGAGGCGGGTTTCTGGACCCAGCCCGGCGTTTTCAGCTGGGACCGACCCGATCCGGGCACGACGCTTCTGGCGGCCCATTTGCCCGCCCTGGCCGGGCGAGGCGCGGACTTCGGCTGCGGCGCTGGCCTTCTGGCGCGCGCGGTCCTCGCCCAGCCCGGCGTCGCGGAACTGGAGCTGGTCGACATCGACGCCCGCGCCATCGCCCTGGCGAGACGCAATGTGGATGACGAACGCGCCCGATTTCGTCAGGCCGATCTGCGCCGCGCCTCCGGGGGCGCCAGGCTCGACTTCGTGGTTATGAACCCGCCCTTCCACCTCGCGGGGGTCGAGGATCGGGGTCTGGGCGAGGCCTTCATCGCCGCCGCCGCCGCCGCCCTGCGCCCCGGGGGGGTCTGCCTTTTGGTGGCCAATGTGTCCCTGCCTTATGAACGCGCGCTTGAAACCTGTTTCGCGCGCCTTGGTCAGGTGGTTCGGCGCGACGGCTTCAAAGTGCTGGAGGCGGTGAAGTGAGCGCGCGCGTGCGGCTGGACCGGCTCCTGGCCAATCTGGGCTATGGCTCCCGCCGCGAGGTGCAGGGCCTGGCGGCGCGGGGACGGGTGCGCTGGGATGGCGAGGTCCTGCGTGACGCTTCCGCCCATATAAGTCTCGACGCCGATCTGCCCCGGCGCCTCACGGTGCACGGCGAGCCCGTGGACCCGCCCGCGCCCCTGACCTTGATCCTCCACAAGCCCCTGGGCGTCGTCTGCTCGCACAAGGAGGCGGGCCGTTCGGTCTATGAGCTGTTTCCGCCGCGCTGGCGGGCGCGCGATCCGGCGCTCTCGACGGTCGGCCGCCTGGACGCGGAGACCTCGGGGCTTCTCCTGGTCACCGACGACGGCCAGCTCCTGCACCGGATCATCTCGCCCAGAGCGGCGATCGAGAAACGCTATATCGCCCGCTTGGCCCGGCCCTTACGCGGCGACGAGGCCGCGGTGTTCGCCGCCGGGACCCTGGTGCTGGAGGGCGAGACGACACCGCTCGCCCCCGCGCGCTTGACGCCGCGCGATCCGACGACGGCGGAGCTGATCATCACCGAGGGCCGCTACCATCAGGTGCGGCGCATGTTCGCCGCCGTGGGCAATCATGTGCAGGCCCTGCACCGTGATCGCATCGGCGGCCTGACTCTGCCGGACGACCTCGCCCCGGGGGAGTGGCGCATCGCCACGCCGGCCGAGATCGCGGCGGTGTTCGGCGGCTGAGGCCTCAGCCCCGCGCGGGCCGCCGTCGGGGGATCTCGCGGAAGGTGAGGACCAGGTCTGGGACCACCAAGGCGCCCACGACCAAGCCCCAGAGGACATCGGTGAGAAGCTGGTCGCTCCAGTGGAATCCGGGAATGGCGTCAGGCACGCGGCTGAGCACGAAGATGGTGCAGAAGGCGTAGCTGCGCATCATCCAGGCGCGATGGGCGGGGATGTTGCGGTTGAGGATGCAGTAGAGCGCCATCAGGGTGGTGAATAGCCAGCCCCCGGCCTGAAAGCCCTGCTCCACCCTCATCATGGCCGGCAGGCCTTGGCTCTGTCCGGCGAAATGGATGCCGATATAGCCGGCCATGGGTGCGGCGACGCAGATCGCGCCGACATAGATCCGACCCATCCAGCGATGCAGTCGCGGACGCGACCGGCGCAGGCGATCAGAGAACTGAAAGGGCCCGACGCTCAGGGCCGTGACGCCGAATACGCCGTGCACCAGCAGCAGGTATTTGAACGACGCGATCTGCTTCCAGAATGGATCGTGTGGAAAGACGAGAAAACGCTCGTCGGTCCAGATCACCACCAACACCGCGACCAGGAGAGCCGCGAAAAATCCCCATTTGGCGGCGTCGATCTTCCCCGTCGTGATCCTGGCCCCCGCCATGCCGCCATTTCCCCTGTTCAACGAGGGGAGGGGATCACAGGAACGGTGAGAGGACAAGCTTAAGTATGAGGCTTCTCAGCCAGATGGCGGTTGCACGGGACATTCAGTCCGGGCCTCTGGCCTGCGGACGCGTCGCCGCTGGCGCGGCTCGCCGGGGAAGGTTGGGCGGGAGGTTTCGCTATGGCGCGCGCGATGGGTCGCGCCCACGGGGGGCTACGCCTACCGGGGGCTACGCATGCGGGCGCGATCAGGGCGGCTCTTGGTCCGGCGGATGCGCACGGCGCAAGGTGGGTCGGTGCGGAAGCGCCCCTCGCCAGGGCCGGGGCGGAGCGAACTTTGAGGGAAGGCGGAGCGAAGGGGCTGCGAGGGCCCCGGACGCAGCGTCCAGTTCATCGGGGTCGTCGCCAGGCGCCGCCAGGGGCGGAAGTCCCAGGTCCCGGCGGATATCGCGCAGGGAATCTTCGAAGGGGCGGTCGTAGAAGCGTTCGGGACGCTCCACATCGTACAGACGCTCATAGACGCGCCCCAAGAGACCCGCACGCGGATCCTGCTCGCCTCTGGGCGCGCGCTCGGTTTCGGAAAGATCGTTCTCCACCGGGTCATCGGCCTGGACGGAGCCGGGCTTTTCGCCTCCCGCAGGGGGAAAGACGAAGCCATAGGGAATGCCGGCGAAGGGACGCGACGGGTGTGCGTGGGAGGGTGTGCGATCGCCGCCAGCCACGGGAGGAGCGGTGGGCGGAGCTGGCGCCGGATCGGCGCGCAGGGCGGCGATCTCGGCTTCGACCCCCGCCTCCAGGGCCAGGGTCAGGCGCACGGCGCGCGAGAGGCGCACAAAGGCGTTAGCCTGGTCGAGCGGTGAGCGGACGGCGGGCCTCAACTCGGCCCCTTCCGGCGGCGCGACGCTCGGGCGCACCAGATCACGGACCATCTCCATGCCCAGGCCGGCGAGTTCGCGCAACTCGCAAAGCCTCGCCTCCGCACGTGCGATCCGCTCCTCCACGGATTCTCCACCTAGGAAATCCGCAGAGCGCAGGGACTCAGGCATGAGGGCGTCGGACGACATGACGACCCAATAGTTGCATAATGCGATTTCTGCGTCAAGGCGTCGGTCTGGACGCCTCGGCGGCCTCGAACCTCCTCGACAGCCCACGTTCCGCGACAAATAACTGGCGTGCGCCCCGCCGCCGCGTTATTACTGACTAGCTAGTCAGGAGAGCATTCTGTGTCCAAGACGGCCGTTGACGCCGCCACGCCAAGCGCCTCCCGCTGGAAGCTGGAGGACGCCAAGGCGCGATTCAGCGAGCTGGTTCGTCGCGCTCATGATGAAGGCCCCCAAGCCGTCACAGTGCGCGGACGTCCGGCCGTAGTCGTTGTGGATGCGCAGGAATATGAGCGCCTGGCCGCGCCCAAGCCGGCTCTGCCTTTGGTGGCGTTTCTGGAGGGCCTGCATCTGGAAGGCCTGGACCTCGCGCGAGAGCGCGACCTCGGCCGCGACATCGATCTTTGAGGGGATGGCTGCTCGATACTAATGTCATCGCCTCCTTGGCCGCCACTACAGGAGCGCCGAGCGTCAAGGCGTGGGCGGCGAGGCAGGACGAGTCGCGCCTGTTCCTCAGCGTGCTGACGCTGGCCGAATATGACAAGGGCATCCATCAACTTCCGGAGGATGAGCCGCTGCGGGCGCGCTATGCGGCCAGCCGCGACGCCATCGCGGCGCGTTTCAAGGGCCGGATTCTGCCCGTGGGCGAAGGCGCCGTACGGCTCTGGGGGGCCATTTCGGGCCGGATCAAGAGGGACGCGGGCCATCCGCCCTCGGTGATCGACACCCTCCTCGCCGCCACCGCGATCGAGGCCCAACTCTATCTCGTCACCCGCAACACCAAGGACGTCCGGCGCACGGGCGCCGCAGTCTTCAACCCGTGGGAGGATGACGCGGCGGATTTCCCGCTCAACCCCCATGGTGCGTGAAGCGGAAGGGTGCGCGGTTCACCGGCCCCGCTCGCCTACGGGCTGAGTTACAAGGCCGCGATGTAAAGGCAGATCGCAACCCATCCGGCTGAACGCCTTGCTGATATCCCTTTCTTCGCCAACTGCTCTGAATTCGCGGCCGCCGGCGAGTAACGGCAAGGCCCGGCCATCCGCAGGGTGAAACACTGGACGAACAGGTCCCCGTTGAGGGCGTTGACCACATCTTCGCTGGGAGTGCCGCGTGCGAACCGTGAAAAATGAAGAAGGAGCGCCCCCTGAGTCGCGGCATTTCGCGGCATGTCGAATAGA
>JAKBBV010000013.1 GCA_021808285.1 Pseudomonadota bacterium
CCAAGAGCCCTAAGGTCGAGAGTACGAGAACCACGGCCGACAACAGCATCAGCAAGGACTCAAACCCCGCCCGGCCCAGGAGCGTCGACAACTGGCCGGCGCCGGCGGCGATGGCGACGCCTCCCGCCGCGACAGGCGCGCCGCCCCCGCCGGGCGGAGTGGCTGGCGAGAAGGCGGTCAGATCGGTGAAGGCGCGTTGCAGTCCGTCAAGCACGTCACCGCCGGCGAAGGCCTGTCCCCAAAGCGGTCTGGCGATCAGATCGGCCAACTGCTGCGGTCCGAAAAAGAGCAGATGATAGACCAGTCTCTGATAGGGGGCCCATTGGGTCGTCAAGGTCAGAACGGCGCCGAGCTTCAGGGCGCTCATCGTCAGATCGCCGAGGCCGAGACCGCCTCGTCCCAGGAGAAGGCGCCAGCCGATCAGCGCCACATAGACCGTCAAGCCCAGGGTGATGAGGGGGCCAAACGCGCCGCCGGACTGGAACAGCAAGGCGTAGGCGGATTCGATCAGGTTCTGGACCCGGCAGTCCACAGCGCCCAGAAGTCCCCTCACCAGAGGCGAGTCGGCGTCGAACACCGGGCAGGCGTCCGCCATCAGACCGTCTCCAGGAACCGCGGCAGCCAGGCCTCCGGCTCATCGCCATGAAGCCGACGCAGCTCATCCAGGCGACGGACGCTGGACTCGCGTCCGGACAGCACCGCCAGAAGGTCGCTCATGCCCTGCAGATTGAGCCGCGCAATCACGCTCTCGCCGCCGTGTTTGATGAGGAAGCAGCGGCTGGTGTCGGGCAGGCGGCGGATCAGGTCCAGTTCATGGGCCGTGAGGCCGAAACCCTGGCGGTAGTCTTCCTCCCGAGCCTTCGGGTTGACCATGAAGATCTGGGTCGCGGCCTGTTCAATGATGGCGCTCGAGATTCGGCTCTCCAAGGCGTCCTGGGCGCTCTGGGTGCAGAATCCGACCAGGCCGTTGCGTTTGCGGATGGTCTTCTCCCAGTCCTTCACCCGACGCACGAACACCTCGTCATCCAGCGCCTTCCACCCCTCATCAATGACCAGGATCGTGGGGCTCCCATCGAGCCTCTGCTCCACACGGTGAAACAGATAGAGCAGGGCGGGCGTGCGGCTGGCGGGGTCGTCAAGGATCTGGGTCAGATCGAAGCCGAGGGTGCGAGCGCTGAGATCCAGCTCATCGATCTCGTTGTCGAACAGCCAGGCCTGAGCGCCTGAGGAGTGCCAGGGCGCGAGACGCGCGGCGAGATCGCCACTCGTGGGCCGTCGTCCCCCGCGGAACAGCTCAGCGAAATGACGAAGTCGACGATAGCTCTCCGGTTGGGCGAAGTTGGCGTCGATCGCCTCGGCGATGGCCGCCAGGTCCGCCGCATCCATGACCGCGCCCGGTCGGGCGACCAGGGCCGCCGTCCAATCGATCAGGAATTGCCGGTTGGCCGGGGTATCCTCCAGAAGGAGGGGATTGAGGCCGGTAGGCGTCCCGGGACGCAGGACATCGTATCGCCCGCCCATGGCGCGCAGAAAGATTTCGGCGCCGCGATCCTTGTCAAAATAGACGATCCGCGGGTTCAGCCTCTGCGCCTGGGCCAGGAGGAAGCCCAGGACCACGGTCTTGCCCGAGCCGGAGGGTCCGATGAGGGTGAAGTTTCCCAGATCGCCATGATGAAAATTGAAGTGGTAGGGTCCTGCGGCCGTGGTCTCCAGGACCGTGACCGCCGTTCCCCAATGCACGTCCTCGGCCTGTCCGACGGGAAAGTTGTGAAAGCTGGCGAGGCTCGCGAAATTGGCGCTGGAGACCAGGGCCCGGCGTCCGATGTCGCGGAAATTGCCTGGGAACTGGGCCCAGAACGCCGGCTCAAGCGCAACGTCTTCGCGCACGGCGATTGCCCCGGTTTCGGCGAAGGCCGCCTGAACCTCGGCGACGGCGTCATCGAGCGCAGCGAGGCTGGGCGCGCGCACCATGACCGAAAGATGATGTTCGCCAAAGGCGGCCCGGCCGGCGGCGACGTCGTCCTTGGCCGTAACCAGGCTGTCGCGCAAAGACATGGCCTCATCCTCAGCGGCGCGCATGCGGCGCAAGGTCAGGTTCATGCGCTCCAGCGAGGCCGCTCGACCGACAAAGGCGAAGCTTTCGGTGAGGACCAATTCGTGCGGCAGGCGCAGAAGGTCGTCCAGCATGCCGGGCGAGGTATGGCTGGGGTAATCCTTCAACGAGACGAGGGCGGCGAAGTCACGCGGACGTTCGCCGCCGGGGCCGAACTCCACGGCGCGAGCCCCGAACGCCACACGCCTGTAGGGAAGATAGAGTCCGATATCGCCGCAGGGAGCCAAAACCGGCCGTGTCTCGCCGTTGAACAACAGAGACAGGAACTCCAGGGGCTCCGAGCAAAGGCCAGCGGGCCCGTCGTAGGCGCTCAAGGTGCGGGCGCCGTAGGCCTCAAGGGACGCCAGAAGAGACTCGCGCGCGGCGTTCAAGGCCTGAAGGGCCGCCGATGAGGCCGCGGCGTCGGGCGGTGAGGCGATCCCCGCCAGGCCGCGCCACGCTCCCGCGACCAGACCGGCCCGTCCGGGGAGGGGCCGTCGCACGAGGGTCAGTACGAGGTCGTTCACGAACAGGCGACGCGTCGCCAGGCGCTCCGTCCAGGCCGTGTCCAGGGCACGGCTGAAGGGATCGTTGAACTTGCCCTCGAGGCGCGGATGGGCCGGGCGACGGACGATATGGTGATAGAGCGCGAACCGAGGGTCCGCGATGGACCTCAGCAGGGTCTCGCGAACCGACTTGCGATAGTTCAGCTCCTCCGCATCGCCGGTCTCGAACGGCAGACCCTTGAGCTGGATGAACTGCATCAGCCGGCCGTCGCGGGTCTCCAGGGTCAGGTCGTCCACATGCCGCGCGTAGGGGAGACGTCGCCCCGCCAAGGCTTCCCGCCCGGGCGGTGGCCCCGGACTTGTCGGAGACTTAGGACCCATTTCAGGGCGAATAGACGTTGCAACCCCAGAAGGCGAAGTTCTTCACCCTGGGGCAGCGGCTCACGCGAATGAGCCAGAGATCAAACATTCGCGGCTCATTCAGACAGGCGAGGTAGCCCGCGAGGTGGATCAGGGGCGCGACCAGAAGAGCCAGGAAGGATCGGCTGATGAGAAAAAGCTCTATCGTCAGCACCGCGTTGACGACGAAATAGCTGTAGGTGACGCCGGCGAACATCTGCGGGCGGGTCATGGCCTGAAACACAAGATCCCGATCGAGCGGGGCGGTCATGGTTCAGGTCCCCGCGAGGCTTCGGATGCCGGCCACGATGGCCGCGGCGCCAAAGACGATGAAGCAGCCCAGAATCACAGTGGCGCCGCGCCGCCAGTCGATCCGTCCGGTCAGCATCATCAGCCCTGTGGCGGCCACGGCGATCACCGCCACGCCGGTGGCCACATTGCCCAGAAGGGTGCCCTCAAGCCAGGCGACCGCATTGAAGATCACGTTCGATCCCGCGGGATCAAGCGGCGCGGCCTGGGCCCACAACGGCGTTGGCGCCATAAGGGCCGCTGCGAGGCTGGCGACCCGCCGCTTCGTTTGTCCTGCGCTTGGGCGGGTGCTCATCTCATCTCCACAGCCGACTCGCCTGCATTCTCCCGACTCGCCGAAGCGCTTAGCCGATCGAGAACGGCGGCGACATAGGCCCGGGTCTCCTTGTACGGCGGAACTCCGCCGAAGCGGTCGACGACGGCGGGGCCGGCGTTGTAGGCCGCCAGCGCCTTGGGGATATCCCCCTGGTAGCGGTCGATCATTTTGCGAAGGTAGCGGGCCCCGCCGCGAAGATTGTCCGCCTTGTGGAGGGGATCGACATCAAACGCCGCCGCCGTTCCCGGCATGAGCTGCATTTCCCCGATGGCGCCCTTGGGCGATACGGCTCCGTCCCGAAAGCCGGATTCCCGCCAGGCCACGGCCGCCACCAGATCCGGGCTTAGCCCCGCTTCGCGCGCCGCCTGCACCAGCGCGGCGCTGTGGCCCGCTTCACCAGGCGAGGGGGGGGCGTGTCCGACCGGCGTGATCGGCGACGCGCCGGCATCGGTGAAAATCTCCGGCCGGTCATAGACGGTCGCCGACCCGCTCGCATCGAGACTGATCACCTCGGCCACCGCCGATCCCGCCGTGAGCGCCAGGGCGACAACTCCCATCGCCAATCCCATGGCGCGGGCCCGGATAGCTTTGCGCCTCCACCGATCTCGCATGCGTCTGTCTCTCCCTCGGGTCCCTTCGAGGTCCGTCTTGACGCGGACACCCGCAAATCGAAGTGAGAGCATGGGTGAGAGAGGGCCGCAAGTCGCCAGGGGCCCGCGGTCGAAGGGGCGCGATCCGTTCGCCATGGCGACCAGGCTTGGATCAGACGCGTCGCGAGCCTGAGCGCCCCGCGAGGTTGTCTTGCCTCCACAGGGTTGCAACGCCTTGACGGCGACGATCCCGGCGACTAGTAACCGCGCCTCTTGATGAGAACCGGCTGTGCTTCGCCTTTGAGAAAGGGACGAGGCAGACGCGGTTCGCAAGGCGAATCGGCGCCTCTGCGGTGGAAATCCGCAAAGGTGGGCGATTTAGGCCCTCGCGGGTTTCCGCGTGGGCCCTTCGTTTTTTGCGGACTTACGCGTTCGGCCGCCCTTCCGGGGGCAGCGGGTTGGTCTTTGAAAAGTTGGGCGCTTCAGGGCTCGGTCGGCCTGGGCATTTGTGAAGACAGACGAGATGGATCGGCAAAACATTCGCATCCGGCTCAAAGCCTTCGATCACCGGGTTCTCGATCATTCGACCCGGGAGATCGTAAACACCGCCAAGCGCACCGGCGCGACCGTACGCGGGCCTATTCCGCTGCCCACTCTCATCGAACGCTTCACCGTCAACCGTTCGCCTCACATCGACAAGAAGTCCCGTGAGCAATTCGAGATCCGCACCCACAAGCGCGTTCTCGACATTGTCGACCCGACGCCACAGACCGTCGACGCCCTGATGAAACTCGACCTTTCCGCCGGGGTCGACGTTGAGATCAAGCTCTGAGGGCCGCCGAACATGCGTACCGGCATCATCGCCAAGAAACTCGGGATGACTCGCTTCTTCGATGAAGCGGGGACCCACGTTCCGGTCACTGTCCTCAGCCTTGATGGCTGCCAGGTGACGGGTCAGCGCACGAAGGCGCGTGACGGCTATGTCGCGCTGCAACTGGGGGCGGGTTCCCGGAAGGCCAAAAACGCCACTCAAGCCCTGCGCGGCCAGTTCGCCAAGGCTGAGGTCGAGCTCAAGCGCCACCTGGCGGAGTTCCGGGTCACCGAAGACAACCTGATCGATGTCGGCGCGGAGTTCACCGCCGACCATTTCGTGCCCGGACAGAAGGTCGATGTGTCCGGAATCACGGTCGGCAAGGGCTTCGCGGGCGCGATGAAGCGTTGGAACTTCGGCGGCATGCGCGCCACCCACGGCGTGTCGGTGTCGCACCGGGCCCACGGTTCGACGGGTCAGCGTCAGGATCCGGGCAAGGTCTTCAAGAACAAGAAGATGGCCGGTCACATGGGTCAGGACACGGTCACGACGCTCAACCTGACTATTTACAAGGTGGACGTCGAGCGCGGGCTGATCCTGGTCAAGGGCGCGGTGCCGGGGTCCGAGGGCGGATATGTCCGCATCCGCGATGCGCTCAAAGCGCCGCCGCCCGCGGAAATTCCATATCCCGGGGCGGTCAGGCTGCGCGGCGCGTCGTCGGTCAAGGATGCGGAATCTGAGGACTCTGTCGCCGTCGAGGCGGCCGTGGACACCGCTCCGGAAGCCGCTGTCGAGGGAGAAGCCTGATGAAACTCAAGGCCGTCACTCTGGATGGCGGCTCGGCCAAGACGGTCGAGCTTCGCGACGATATCTTCGGCATCGCCGAGATCCGGGACGACATTTTGCAGCGGTGCGTGACGTGGCAGTTGGCCAAGCGTCGAGCCGGCACGCACAAGATTCAGGTGCGCAACGAGGTCTCTCGCACGGGCAAGAAGATGTACAAGCAGAAGGGCACGGGCGGGGCTCGCCACGGCTCGCGTCGGGCGGCTCAGTTTGTCGGCGGGGCCAAGGCGCACGGCCCGGTCGTGCGCAGCCACGCCTTCTCTTTGCCCAAGCAGGTGCGCGCCCTGGCGCTGCGGCACGCCCTTTCGGCCAAGGCCAAGAGCGGACAGCTCATGGTGCTTGAAGCCGCCTCGCTTGAAGCGCCCAAAACCGCCGCCCTCAAGGGAAGCTTCGCCAAGCTCGGCCTGACCAATGCGCTGATCATCGCGGGTTCGCAGGTGGAGGCCAATTTTGGCCTGGCCGCCCGCAACATTCCTAATATCGATGTCCTGCCCAATGCGGGTCTGAACGTCTATGACGTGTTGCGCCGTGACACCCTGGTCCTCACCCGCGATGCGGTGGACGCCATCCAGGCGCGCTTCCCGGCCGAGGAGGCCGCCTGATCATGGCCCTTACCCCTCGTCACTATGACACCATCCTGGCGCCGCTCATCACCGAGAAGGCGACCCAGCTCTCCGAACAGAACAAGGTCGTCTTCAAGGTCGCGCTCGACGCTGACAAGGAAGCCATCGCTGTCGCCGTCGAGGAGCTGTTCAAGGTCAAGGTCGTCAAGGTCAACACCCTCGTCCAGAAGGGCAAGACCAAGCGTTTCCGCGGTCGGCCCGGCCGGCGTTCCGACATCAAGAAGGCGATCGTGACCCTGCAAGAGGGCCAATCGATCGACATCACGACGGGGCTCTGAGGTCTATGGCGCTCAAGCAATTCAATCCGACCTCCCCGGCGCGGCGCGGCCTTGTGCTGGTCGATCGCTCGGAACTGCACAAAGGCCGTCCCGAGAAGAGCCTGGTCGAGGGACTGACCAAGTCCGGCGGTCGCGGCGGCGGCGGACGGATTTCCACGCGTTTCCGCGGCGGTGGGGCAAAGCGCCTCTATCGCGTGATCGATTTCAAGCGTCGCAAGTGGGGTGTGAGCGCGGTCGTCGACCGCCTCGAATACGATCCCAATCGCACCGCCTTCATCGCCCTCATCCGGTATGCCGACGGCGAGCTGGCCTATATCCTTGCGCCTCAGCGGCTGAAGGTCGGCGATGAGATCGTCGCCGGAGAGAAAGTGGACGTGAAGCCCGGCAACGCCTCGCCTCTGCGCGGTCTGCCCATCGGCACGATCATTCACAATGTGGAGCTGAAGCCGCAGAAGGGCGGTCAGATCGCCCGCTCAGCGGGCGCCTACGCCCAACTCGTCGGTCGGGATGCCGGCTATGCCCAGATCCGCCTGAACTCGGGTGAGCTCCGCATGGTGCCGGACAGCTGCATGGCCACGGTGGGGGCGGTGTCGAACCCCGATCACATGAACGAGGTTCTCGGCAAGGCGGGACGCGTGCGGCACAAAGGTCGCCGGCCCCACGTCCGCGGCGTCGCCATGAACCCGATCGATCACCCGCACGGCGGCGGCGAAGGCCGCACCTCCGGCGGCCGTCATCCTGTGACGCCTTGGGGCAAACCCACCAAGGGCCGCAAGACCCGCGTCAACAAGACGACGGACAAGTTCATCATTCGCTCCCGCCACGTCAGGAAGGCGCGCTAAGTCTATGACCCGTTCAGTCTGGAAAGGCCCGTTCGTCGACGGCTACCTCCTGAAAAAGGCGGATGCCGCCCAGTCGTCCGGCCGCAAGGAAGTCATCAAGACCTGGTCGCGCCGTTCGACCATCATGCCGCAGTTCGTCGGCCTGACCTTTGGGGTCCATAACGGTCAAAAGCATGTCCCGGTCCTCGTTAGCGAGGACATGGTGGGCATGAAGTTCGGCGAGTTCGCCCCGACCCGGTATTTTCCGGGCCACGCTGCGGACAAGAAAGCCAAGAGGAAGTAACCATGGGCAAGCCGGTGAATCCGCGCCGCGTGGGCCAGACCGAAGCCATGAGCAAGGTTCGGAGTCTGCGCACCAGCGCCCGTAAACTCAACCTGGTGGCCCAGTCGATCCGGGGCCTCAAGGTCCAGCGGGCCCTCAACGAACTTGAGTTCAGCCCCAAGCGCATCGCGGGCGATGTGCGCAAGGCGCTCTATGCGGCCATCTCCAATGCGGAGAACAACCACGGTCTCGACATCGACAATCTGGTGGTGGCTCAGGCCTATGTCGGCCGCAACCTGGTGATGAAGCGCTTCTCGGCGCGGGCGCGCGGACGCGCCTCCCGGATCGAGAAGCCGTTCTCGGAGATCACGATCGTGGTGCGTGAAATGGGCGAGGCGGTCTGATGGGTCAGAAAGTCAATCCGGTCGGCCTGCGCCTGGGCGTCAATCGCACCTGGGACAGTCGTTGGTTCGCCAGCGGCGACGATTATTCGCGTCTGCTGCACGACGATATCCGGCTTCGCAAGGAGCTCAAGAAGCGCCTGGCCCAGGCGGGGGTGTCGCGCATCATCATCGAGCGGCCTCACAAGAAGTGCCGGGTGACCATCTATTCGGCCCGCCCCGGCGTGATCATCGGCAAGAAGGGCGCCGATATCGATAAGTTGCGCGCGGATCTCGCCGCGATGACCGAGGGCGAGGTTCACCTGAATATCGTCGAGGTGCGCAAGCCCGAGACCGACGCCCAGCTGGTGGCGGAAAACATCGCCCAGCAGCTTGAGCGCCGGATCGCCTTCCGTAGGGCCATGAAGCGGGCCATGCAGTCGGCGATGCGCCTGGGCGCCAAGGGGGTTCGAGTGGAGGTCGCCGGTCGCCTTGGCGGCGCCGAGATCGCCCGTGCGGAGAGCTATCACGAAGGTCGTGTGCCGCGTCACACCCTGCGCGCGGATATCGACTTCGGGTTCGCCGAGGCCCGGACAACCTACGGCATCATCGGCGTGAAGACCTGGATCTTCAAAGGTGAGGTCCTCGAGCACGACCCCATGGCGCTCGATAAGCGCCTGGCCAGTGAATCCGGGCCCGCCGGCGAAGGGGCGGGTCGCGATGGCCCGGGCCGCGACCGCGCGCCCCGCCGCGAACGCCGCGAAACGGCGGCCGCCTGACGCATTAGGATCTGGTCATGCTCTCCCCCAAGAAAACCAAGCATCGCAAGCAGTTCAAGGGACGCATTCATGGCGTCGCTAAGGGCGGCTTCTCGCTGAACTTCGGTTCGCACGGGCTGAAGTCGTTGCAGCCGGAACGCGTGACGGCGCGCCAGATCGAGGCCGCCCGCCGGGCCATCACCCGTCAGATGAAACGCCAGGGACGGGTCTGGATCCGGATCTTCCCGGACCTGCCCGTCTCTGACAAGCCGGCGGAAGTCCGCATGGGCAAGGGTAAGGGCGCCGTGGATTATTGGGCGGCGCGCGTGGCGCCCGGCCGGATCATGTTCGAGGTCGACGGCGTTCCTGACGATGTCGCGCGCGAGGCGCTGCGCCTGGGCGCCGCCAAGCTCCCGGTGAAGACCCGGATCGTCACGCGCCTGGGCGAAACGGCGGAGGCGGCGTGATGACGATTGAAGACATTCGCAGGTTGAGCGCCGATCAGCTCGGCGACGAGCTCCTCTCGCTCAAGAAGGAGCAGTTCAATCTACGCTTTCAGGCCGCCACGGGGCAGCTTGAGAAGACTCACCGCGTGGCCGAGGTCCGTCGCGACATCGCCCGCATCAGGACGGTCATGCGCGCCAAGCAGGCCAAGGCGAGCTGAGCCGGAACGAGATCGCGAGTACAGACGATGCCAAAGCGAATCCTTGAAGGCGTGGTGGTCTCCGACAAAGGGGACAAGACCGTGGTGGTGCGCGTGGAGCGCACGTTCCTCCACCCGCTGCTGAAGAAGACCGTCCGCCGGTCCAAGCGCTATCACGCGCACGATGAGGCCAACGCCTATCGCGAAGGCGAGATGGCCCGGATCATCGAATGCGCGCCGCGCTCCAAGCTGAAGACCTGGGAGGTCCTTC
Source organism: Pseudomonadota bacterium (assembly GCA_021808285.1). GTDB lineage: Bacteria > Pseudomonadota > Alphaproteobacteria > Caulobacterales > Caulobacteraceae > Acaudatibacter. The sequence continues at coordinate 9,924 of JAKBBV010000013.1, forward strand.
CGAAGGACGCCCATGCGGCCGTTCAGGGGGCCTGACCGCAGATGATCCAGATGCAAACCAATCTCGACGTGGCCGATAATTCCGGCGCCCGTCGCGTGATGTGCGTGAAGGTCCTGGGCGGCGCCAAGCGTCGTTATGCCGGCGTCGGCGACAAGATCGTGGTGTCGGTCAAGGAAGCCATCCCGCGGGGCCGGGTCAAGAAGGGCGACGTCCTTCAGGCTGTCGTGGTGCGCACCTCAGCGCCGATAAAGCGCAAGGACGGGTCCGTGATCCGTTTCGACCGCAACGCCGCGGTGATCGTCAACAAGCAGGCCGAGCCGATCGGAACCCGGATCTTTGGCCCGGTGCCGCGCGAGCTGCGCGCCAAGAGCCACATGAAGATCATCTCCCTCGCCCCGGAGGTGCTGTGATGGCCGCTAAAATCAAGAAGGGCGATCAGGTGATCCTCCTTACCGGCAAGGACAAGGGCAGGACCGGTAAGGTCGAGCGCGTCCTCCCCAAGGACCAGCGGGTGGTCGTCGCGGGTCTCAATCTGGTGCAGCGTCACACGCGTCCTAGCCAGTCTGATCCCCAGGGGGGCAAGAAGACGCACTCCGCCAGCATTCATCTCTCCAACGTCGCCATCGTCGATTCCCATGGCAAGCCGACCCGGGTCGGTTTCAGGATCGAGGGCGACAAGAAGGTTCGGGTGGCCAAGACCACCGGGGAAGTCATCGATGGCTAAGACTGAAACCGCTTACACGCCGCGGATGAAGACCGAGTACCTCGAGCGGATCCGCGCTGCGCTGAAAAATGAGTTTAGCTACTCCAATGAGATGCAGATTCCCCGCCTCGACAAGATCGTGGTGAACATGGGCATCGGCGAAGCTGTGGGCGACTCCAAGAAGAGCGCCGCGGCGATGAAGGACTTGGCCGCTATTACGGGCCAGAAGCCTGTGCCGACAAAGGCGCGCAAGTCGATCGCCGGGTTCAAACTGCGTGAAGGGATGGTGATCGGCGCCAAGGTCACGCTGCGCAAGGATCGCATGTATGAGTTCCTCGATCGGCTGATCACCGTGGCTCTGCCGCGGGTGAAGGATTTCCGGGGACTGAAGGCCACGAGCTTCGACGGACGCGGCAACTACGCCATGGGCCTGCGCGAGCATCTCGTCTTCCCTGAGATCAACTACGACGAAATCGACCAGATCTGGGGCATGGACATCATCGTCTGCACCACGGCGAAGACCGACGACGAGGCGCGTGCGCTTCTCAAAGGCTTCCAATTCCCGTTCGCCGCCTGAGATCGCGGCGAAAGGATATCCGGAGAACACCATGGCCAAAAAAAGCGCCGTGAACCGCAACGCCCACGTCCGCCGCCTTGTGGCGAAGTTCGCCGCCAAGCGAGCCGAGCTCAAGGCCACCGCTGAGAACGATGCTCTGTCCCTGGAGGAACGTTTCCAGGCGCGGCTGGAGCTCGCCAAGCTGCCGCGCAACTCGGCGCCGGGCCGCATTCGCAACCGCTGCGAGGTGACGGGGCGTCCGCGCGCCTTCTATCGCAAGCTGAAGATGAGCCGGATCGCCCTGCGCGAATTGGGCTCAGCCGGGCAGATCCCCGGTCTTGTCAAGTCGAGCTGGTAAGGGGAGGGACTGATGGTCAACGACCCTTTGGGCGATATGATCGCCCGCATCCGCAACGCGGCGCAGCGCCACCGCTCCAAGGTCCGCACTCCGGCCTCCCGGATGCGTGAGCGCGTGCTCGATGTGCTGCAGTCCGAAGGTTATATCCGCGGATACAGCCTTATCCAGGAGCCCGGCGCCTTCCCGCAATTCGAGGTCGAGCTGAAGTATTTCGACGGTCAGCCCGTGATCGCGGAGATCAGCCGCGTGTCCAAGCCCGGCCGCCGCGTTTACGCGTCCATCGCTGACCTTAAGCCAGTGAAGAACGGGCTTGGGATCTCGATCCTGTCCACGCCCAAGGGCGTGATGTCTGACACCGCCGCCCGAACCGCCAATGTCGGCGGCGAAGTTCTCTGTCAGGTGTACTGAGATGTCCCGCATCGGTAAGAAGCCTGTCGCCATTCCCAGCGGCGTCAACGTCACCATCGACGGCCAGACTGTGGCGGTGAAGGGCCCCAAGGGGCAGCTGAGCTGGACGGTGAGCGAGGAGATCGCCATCTCCCAGGACGCGGGGTCCCTGATCCTGGCGCCGCGGTCCGACACCCAGCGCGCGCGAGCCATGTGGGGTCTGTCCCGCACGCTGGTGAACAACATGGTGGTGGGTGTCACCAGCGGCTATGAGGAAACCCTCGAGCTGGTGGGCGTGGGCTATCGCGCCGCCATGAAGGGCCAGGCTCTGAATATGCAGCTTGGCTTTTCGCACGAGATCGACCTGGAGCCGCCCGCCGGAATCACCTTCGCGGTGCCTCGCCCGGTGGAGATCAAGATCGCCGGCGTGGACAAGCAACTGGTTGGCGAGATCGCCGCGCGGATCCGTAAGCTGCGGCCGCCGGAGCCCTATAAGGGCAAAGGTGTGCGTTATGTGAACGAGGTCGTGCGTCGCAAAGAAGGCAAGAAGAAATAAGCCATGTCCGTCTCCCCCCGTGACTCAGCGAAAAAGCGCGCCGAACGCGTGCGTCGCCGCCTCAAGGCGGTGTCGGGCGGGCGGCCGCGCCTGTCGGTCTTCCGTTCCTCCAAGAATATCTACGCCCAGATCATCGATGATCAGCGTGGCGTGACCCTGGCGGCCGCATCCTCGCTCGAGGCCGAGGTCGAGAAGGGCTCGGACAAGGCCGCCGCCGCCAAGGTGGGGGCGATGGTCGCCAAGCGCGCCCTGGACAAGGGCTGCAAGGACGTCGTTTTCGATCGCGGCGGCTACATTTATCACGGCCGGGTCAAGGCCCTGGCCGAGGCGGCCCGCGAAGCCGGCCTCAACTTCTAAGGAAGGTTAGGAACAGCATGGCCCGTGGCGAACAACAACGCGGCGGCGAGCGTCGGGATCGGCGGGAGCGCGCCAAACCCGAAGAGCGCGTCGAGAGCGACGTCGTCGAGAAGCTGGTGCACATCAACCGTGTCGCGGCGACTGTGAAGGGCGGCCGACGCTTTTCCTTCGCCGCCCTGATGGTGGTCGGCGATCAGAAGGGACGGGTCGGTTACGGTCATGGCAAGGCCCGCGAGGTGCCCGAGGCCATCCGGAAGGCGACTGAAGAAGCCAAGAAATCCATGATCCGCGTGCCCTTGCGGGAGTCGCGGACCCTGCATCACGACGGCGATGGTCGTTGGGGCGCGGGCAAGATCACCATGCGCTCAGCGCCTCCCGGCACAGGCGTCATCGCCGGCGGCCCCATGCGCGCCGTGCTTGAGACCCTGGGCGTCCAGGACGTCGTCGCCAAGTCGGTCGGGTCTTCGAACCCCTACAACATGGTGCGCGCCACTTTCGAAGCCCTGAAAAGGCAGTCATCCCCCCGTCAGGTGGCGGCGAAGCGCGGCAAGAAGGTCAGCGACATCGTCGAGCGTCGCTCCGACTCGGCGATGGCCGAGGCCGACGCCTGATCGTAACGAGGTCCCCAATGTCGAAAGTCACCGTCCGTCAGGTCGCCAGCCCCATCCGACGCAAGTCGGACCAGCGGGCCACCCTCGTGGGTCTGGGTCTCAACCGGATCGGCCGCACGTCGGTGCTCGAGGATACGCCCGCCGTGCGCGGCATGATCGCCAAGGTCGCCCACCTGATCGAGGTCGTGGCCTGAGACGTCGTGGCCTGAGACCCTGAGTTCATCGAGGCTTCGCCCGACGGCGAGGCGCACTTTTTACCAGCCGAGTCGGATGTCCCATCCGGCGCCTGACCATCCGCTCCGGAGAGGCGAACCATGAAGCTCAACGAACTTTCCCCGCGCGACGGCTCGACCAAAGGCCGCATGCGCATCGGTCGCGGCCCGGGCTCTGGCAAGGGCAAGACGGGCGGCCGCGGCGTGAAGGGCCAGAAGGCCCGCACCGGCGTCTCCATCGCCGGCTTCGAGGGCGGTCAGATGCCGCTCCACATGCGTATGCCCAAGCGCGGCTTTCGCCATGCCCCGAACGCCGATCTCGCCGAGGTCAATTTCTGGCGTCTTGAGCAGGCGATCGCGGCGGGCAAGCTCGACGCGGCGGCGCCGATAGACGCGACGGCTCTGGTCGCGGCCGGGGTCATTCGGCGGGTGAAGGATGGGGTCAAGCTTCTGGCCAAGGGCGAGCTCAAGTCGAAGCTCGATATCACTGTGCATTCCGCTTCGCAGTCGGCGATCGCCGCCATCGAAAAGGCGGGCGGCAAGATCACCTTGACCCGTCCGGCGGCCGTGTCGGCGGAAGCCTGATTTCGCCAAGAGAGGCGACTCCATGGGTTTGCGATCTCGCAGCTACGCCTCTAGCTTCCTACATGTCCGTCTGGTTTCAAGCCGCTGGGAAAAGGTGAGATAGCGCATGGCCTCGGCCGCCGAACAGCTCGCCGCAAACATGAATTTCGCCGCCTTTCAGAAGGCGACGGATCTTCAGAAGCGCATCGTCTTCACCTTGGTGGCGATGCTGATTTTCCGTGTCGGCACCTATGTCCCGATTCCCGGCGTCAACATCGCCGCGTTCACCCAGGCCTTCGAGGGACAGTCCAAGGGCATACTGGGCATGTTCAACATGTTCTCGGGCGGCGCGGTTCAGCGCATGGCGATCTTCTCGCTCAACGTCATGCCCTACATCTCCGCGTCAATCATCGTGCAGCTCCTGGGGTCGGCCTATCCGCCCTGGGAAAAGCTGCGAAAGGAAGGCGGCGAGGCGGGGCGCAAGCAGCTGAATCAATACACCCGCTATCTCACGGTCGCCCTGGCCCTGTTCCAATCATTTGGCATTGCTGTGGGCCTCTCCAACGCCCAGCATGTCGTCGACGATCCCGGCATCTTCTTCATTGTCTCGACCATGATCACCCTCACGGGCGGCACCATCTTCCTGATGTGGCTGGGCGAGCAGGTGACGAGCCGCGGGATCGGCAATGGCTCCTCGCTGATTATCTTCGCCGGGATCGTCGCCCGTCTGCCCGCCGCCCTCTGGGACATGCTTCAGGAAGCGCGGCTCGACCCCTCGAAGACGACAGCGATATTCGGCTACATGATCCTGGCCATGGCGGTGATCCTTTGCATCGTGTTCATGGAGCGGGCGCAGCGACGCCTCCTGGTGGTGTATCCCAAGCGACAAGTCGGCAACCGGATGACGGGTGGGGAGAACTCTTTTCTTCCACTCAAGATCAACGTCTCCGGCGTGATCCCGCCAATCTTCGCCTCCTCGCTGTTGCTGCTCCCGGCCACGGCCATGGGCTTTCTGGCCACGGCGAAGCTCCCGGCCTGGGCGCAATGGCTCCCGGTGGTGGTGGGGCAGCTCACCCACGGCAAGCCCCTCTTCATGGTGCTCTATGGGGTGCTGATCCTGTTCTTCTGTTTCTTTTACACCTCGGTGGTCTTCAATCCCGAGGACACGGCGGAGAACCTGCGCAAATACGGTGGCAATCTTCCGGGTATTCGGCCTGGGCGTCGCACGGCGGAATATATCGACTATGTGCTGACCCGACTGACCGTCATCGGCGCGATCTATATCTCGGTCGTCTGCCTGGTGCCGGAGTTCCTGGCGGGACCCAGCGGCTCGTACATGTTCGGGGGAACATCGATCCTCATCGTCGTCTCGGTGATGATGGATATCGTGGCCCAGATTCAGGCCCAACTTCTCGCGCACCAGTATGAAGGGCTGATCAAGAAATCGCGGCTGCGCGGCGGACGTCGGTAAGGAGTCGCGTCTGGACTCGGCACGACGCGGCGAGTCGCTCCATGTTGGCCGGAAACGACGCGGGGGAGAGCGTGTCATGAATCTGATCCTGTTCGGGCCCCCGGCGGCAGGGAAGGGGACCCAGGCCCAGCGACTCGTGGAAGGTCGCGGCATGGTGCAGTTGTCCACGGGGGATATGCTGCGCGCCGCCATCGCCAGCGGCTCGGCGCTTGGCCGGAGGGTCGAGGGCATCATTCAGCGCGGCGAACTGGTCTCTGACGATATCGTCATCTCCCTCATCCGCGATCGCCTGCCGGGACTTGCCGGCTCAGGGGGCGCGATCTTCGACGGCTTTCCGCGCACCGTGGCCCAGGCCGAGGCGCTCGACGCGATGTTGGTCCAAGCGGGGCAGGGCATCGACACCGTGATCCGTCTGGTTGTCGACGATCTCGTCCTCACCGCCCGGGTCGAGGGACGTTTTCGCGAATCGGGGCGTCCCGACGACAACCCTCAGTCTTTCGCCAAGAGGCTGGCGGCTTATAATCGCGATACCGCGCCGCTCATTCCGTACTATCGGGCTCAGGGCAAACTGGTCGAGGTCGACGGCATGGCCGACATCCAGGCCGTTGCGGCGCAGATCGCGCAGGCCCTGGACTCGCTTGGTTGAGATGTCACGCCCCGTTTCAATCCGGCCACGCCGAAATTTTCCGCGCGCGGCATTGACGCCGGGGGCGCGGAGCTTATAAACGCGCCTTCCGCGATCAAGGCGTGAACGACGTCCGGCTCAATTGGCCCAGAGGACGCGTTCGCGCGTTGTCGCGTCCGGCCTACCGCCTAAGGAGAGACGAGAGCTTGGCCCGTATCGCAGGCGTCAATATTCCGACGAACAAGCGTGTCGTCGTCGCCCTTCAATATATCCACGGCATCGGCGCGGCCAAGGCTCGCGAGATCGTGGATCGGGTGGGCGTTCCCGATGATCGACGGGTTAACCAGCTCACCGATCAGGAGGTCATCCAGATCCGGGAGGTCATTGATCGCGACTATGTCGTGGAGGGTGATCTTCGCCGCGACACTTCGGTCAACATCAAGCGTCTGATGGATCTGGCCTGTTACCGCGGTCTTCGCCATCGCAAGGGCCTGCCCGTTCGCGGTCAGCGCACTCACACCAATGCCCGCACCCGCAAGGGTCCGGCGAAGCCGATCGCCGGCAAGAAGAAGTAAGAGAGGCGTCGCATGGCCAAGGAGCCGGCTCGCGTCAAAAAGCGCGAGCGTAAGAACATCACTTCGGGCGTGGCGCATGTGAACGCCTCGTTCAACAACACGATGATCACCATCACCGACGCTCAGGGAAACGCCATTTCCTGGTCCAGCGCCGGGGCCATGGGCTTCAAGGGATCGCGCAAGTCGACCCCGTTCGCCGCCCAGATGGCGGCCGAGGATGCGGGCCGCAAGGCACAGGAGCATGGCGTTCGCACCCTGGAGGTGAACGTGTCTGGCCCGGGTTCGGGGCGGGAGTCCGCGCTCCGGGCCCTGCAGGCCGTGGGCATGTCCATCACCACCATCCGCGATGTGACGCCAATGCCCCATAACGGCTGCCGTCCGCCCAAGCGCCGCCGAGTCTGATCTTCAACCGAACCGTCCCGAAGGGTCGCCGGCCTCGTCACCCGCGACCCGATTTTCGACGGTACGTCGAGCCCGCGACGAGGGAACCGATCCGTGATTGAACGCAACTGGAACGAACTGATCCGCCCTGAAAAGCCCCAGATCGAGGCTGGCGCCGATGGCGCTCGCCGCGCGCGCCTGATCGCCGAGCCGCTCGAGCGCGGCTTTGGCGTGACTTTGGGCAACGCGCTGCGCCGCGTGCTGCTCTCTTCGCTCCAGGGCGCCGCCGTGACCGCGATTCAGATTGATGGCGTGGTGCACGAGTTTTCCTCCATGGAAGGCGTGCGCGAGGACGTCGTCGACATCGTCCTCAACATCAAGCAACTGGCCTTGCGCATGCATGCCGAAGGCCCGAAGCGCATGACCTTGCGGGCCACGGGGCCAGGTCCGGTGACCGCCGCGCAGATCGAAGCGCCTTCGGACATTGAGATTCTCAATCCCAAGCACGTGCTTCTGACCCTCGACGACGGCGCCTCGGTTCGCATCGAGTTCACGGTCCAGAACGGCAAGGGTTATGTGCCGTCCGAGCGCAACCGCCCGGAAGATGCGCCGATCGGCCTCATCGCAGTGGACGCGCTCTACAGCCCGGTGAAGCGCGTTGCCTATCGCGTCGAGCCGACCCGTCAGGGCCAGAGCCTCGACTATGACAAGCTGATCATGGAAGTGGAGACCAACGGCGCGGTGTCCCCGGTGGACGCCGTGGCCTACGCCGCACGCATCCTTCAGGACCAGCTTCAGGTTTTCATCACCTTCGAAGAGCCGAAGAAAAAGCTGGAAGGCGAGGCCAAGCCGGACTTGCCGTTCAACCCAGCGCTGCTGAAGAAGGTGGATGAGCTGGAGCTCTCCGTGCGCTCGGCTAACTGCCTGAAGAACGACAACATCGTCTATATCGGCGACCTGATCCAGAAGACCGAGGCGGAGATGCTCCGGACCCCGAACTTCGGGCGCAAGTCGCTCAACGAGATCAAGGAGGTCCTGACCAATATGGGCCTGCACCTCGGCATGGACGTGCCCAACTGGCCGCCTGAAAACATTGAGGAACTGGCCAAGAAGTTCGAAGATCAGATCTAAGGTCGCCGAACGGCCTTCGTCGGAGTATAGGACCCGGCCTTCCGATACGGGTCGGGACTGTGGAGATACGAACATGCGCCACGGATACGCGCACCGCAAACTCGGCCGCACCTCGGCCCATCGCACCGCTATGTTCGCCAATATGTCGGCGAGTCTGATCAAGCACGAGCAGATCGTTACGACCCTGCCCAAGGCCAAGGAGCTGCGCCCCTTCGTCGAGAAGCTGGTCACCCTGGCCAAGCGCGGCGATCTTCACGCTCGCCGAATCGCCATTTCCCGCGTGCGCGACGTGGATCAGGTGGGCAAGCTCTTCGCGACCCTCGGCCCGCGCTATAAGTCCCGCGAGGGCGGCTATATCCGGGTGCTCAAGGCGGGTTTCCGTCACGGCGACAATGCGCCCATGGCGGTGATCGAGTTCGTTGACCGCGACGTCTCGGCCAAGGGCAAGGACTCCGGCCCGGTCCAGGCCGCTAGCGCCGAATAAGGCGTCTTTTATCGTCGGTCATTACGCCGCCTTCGGATCGAGGGCGGCGTTTCATTTGACTCTATAGTTGCAAGAGAGCGCAATTATTGTGTAGAAGGGAAAGATCATGCCCGGTGAGGGACGCCCGCGCATCCGATCGTCGCGACTGGCGTTTTGCTATCGCGACCCTAGGGCGGCGTCCGCAGGGCTTGAGGCTGACAGGGATGACCTCCTGCGCAGTCCGAACCTTTTGCGATACGTAACGAGGCCTGGTTCATGAGTTCGACATTTAGACCGACGCTCTTCTATCGCGACCCTCTGGCGGCCTTGTCCTGGCTCGAGGAGGCCTTCGGCTTTGAGACCACCCTTCTTGTGACCGACAGCGAGGGACGCGCGTCTCACGTCGAAATGCGATTTGGAGATGGCGTTCTGAGCCTTGGGGCGGAACTCGAGTCTCGCGCCTTTCTCGGGTCGGCGGTCATGAAGAGCCCGGCGTCGCTGAAGGGACAGGGCACGCAGTTCGTACGCGTCTCGCTTGACGGCGGAATTGACGAGCACTGCCGGCGCGCCGAGACGGCCGGCGCGCAAATCGTCCAAAGACCCGAAAATCAGTTCTATGGGGCGAGGGTCTATCGGGCGCTCGACCCGGAAGGGCATGTCTGGGCCTTCGAACAGGAGATGTCGGAGGTTTCGATTCCGGAGATGGAGCGGGCCAGCGGACTGAAGATCCAGGCCTCGCTCTGATATGACGGCGCTGGACCAGACCCTTGCGGCGCTGGCTGATCCCTCACGTCGGGCGATCGTGGATGTTTTGCGTCAGGGGCCGCGTCCGGCGGGAGAACTGGCCCGGGAGATGGGCATGTCTCCGCCGACCATGAGCCGCGCCTTGCGCGCCCTTCGGGAGGCGGGGTTGGTGGCCGAAAGCCATCCTGTGCACGACGCGCGCGTGCGGATTTACGAGCTGCGCGCGGCGCCGATGCAGGAACTCCGCGCCTGGCTTGAAGCCGTGGAGGAGAACTGGGCGACGCAACTGAGCGCGTTCAAGGCTCACCTGGAGCGGAGGGGCTGAGGTGGCGTCCCGCGTGCTGGTGTCCTTGCGGGTGGCGTCTGATCCCGCACGGGCCTTCGAGGCGTTCACCGCCGAGATCGGGACCTGGTGGCGGCCAAATCCTCTGTTCGCCTTCACGCCGCGCAGTCCGGGGGTTCTGGCGTTTGAAGGCGGTGCTGAAGGGCGGCTTATAGAGCGCCTGCCCAGCGGGAAGGCGTTTGAGATCGGGCGGGTGAAGGTCTGGGCGCCGCCTAGGCGACTTGTCTTCTCCTGGCGTCAGGCAAGCTTCGCCGAGGACCAGGAGACCGAGGTTGAAGTGCGATTCGACCAGGTCGATGACCAGACTCGCGTCACGATAGAGCATCGCGGCTGGGATGGGGTTCCTCAGGAACATGTGGCCCGGCATGGTTTTCCGCCGGCGGCCTTTCTGCAACGGCACGCGGAGTGGTGGCGCGATCTGCTGGGAAGCCTCAGAGCCTTCATCGGTCCGGATTCAGGCGAAGAGGGGAAACATTGATGTCAGGGGACGTGGGGCCGCCGGAGAGGCCGATGGGGCGAGGGCGCGCGGCCTTCGGCTTCATTTTCGCCGCGTCGCTGATCAATTCCATTTCGTTCGGCATTATGATTCCGATCCTGCCCAACCTCATAAAGGCCATGAGCGGGGGCGATACGGCCTCGGCCTCGACCTGGAACGCGCTCTTCGCCACGGCCTGGGGACTGATGCAGTTCCTCTGCGGCCCGATTCTGGGCGCCCTGTCAGACCGTTATGGCCGCCGTCCGGTTCTGCTCATTTCCATTTTTGGACTCTTTGGCGATTTCCTTTTCATGGCCTTCGCGCCCACTCTGGCCTGGCTGTTCCTGGGTCGTCTCCTCAACGGCATCACCGCCTCGAGCTTCTCGACTGCGAACGCCTATGTGGCGGATATCATTCCACCCGAGAAACGCGCCCGACGGTTTGGTCTTCTGGGATCCGCCTTCGGCGTCGGATTCATCGTCGGCCCCACAATCGGGGGGCTCCTTGGAGAGCACAATCTGCGCCTGCCATTCCTCGCGGCCGCGGGACTTTGCCTCATCAACGGCCTCTATGGCCTGTTGGTCCTTCCCGAGTCTCTGCCGGTTGAGCGCCGCTCTTCGCGTGTGAACTGGAGCCGGGCCAATCCGATGGGGGCGCTGGATTTCCTGCGACGGGCCCGGGGCGTGCGGGGAATGGCGGCGGTCAATCTCTGCCAGCAGCTCGGATTCAACGTCCTGCCGACGATCTTCGTTCTCTATACCGGCTACCGTTACGGTTGGACGCCCCGGACTCTGGGCTTCGTCTTCATGGCCACGGGCATCAGCCAGATCCTGGTTCAGGCGGTCCTGGTCGGGCCCGTTGTCAATCGCATCGGCGAACGCGGCGCGGTGCTGCTCGGCGCGGGGATGGGTTCGCTTGCCTTCGTTGTCTACGCCCTGGCGCCGAATGGCCTTGTCTATCTGGTTGGCATACCGATTTACGCCATGTCGGGCTTTCTGCAGCCCGGCCTCATGGGCCTCATGACCGCGCGCGTCGGGCCGGCGCAGCAGGGGCGGCTGCAGGGCGCGCTGCAGAGTCTTCAGGGCATAGCCTCCTTCACCGCCCCCTCGTTCTTTGGCCTCACCTTCGCCTGGGCCGTGCGTCACAATGCGACACTGCATCTGCCGGGCCTGCCTATTCTCGCCTCGGCCCTCCTCTTCGCCCTGGGGTTCTGCATAAGCCTTGTCGTGGCCAGGTCCGCCCCCTCCCCAGAGGCCGTGGCTCTGGGCTAAAGATAGGTCGCGGCAGGCGTCGGAGGGCTCGCATCCTGGCTGCAGATGACGGAACCGCGTTGTCGCCAGTGCGGCGAGGAAGGGATTGTGGCGCCATGACCTTAGCGAATTGGGCTCAGAGACACGGAGCCGTTCTTGGGGGCGCCTTGATCCTGGCCGGAGCCGTGCCGGGGTATGCCGACCCGCCGGGCGTTCCTGTAAGCCGCGCTGAGATCGCGCTCAGTTTTGCGCCCCTCGTCAAGTCCGCCGCTCCGGCTGTGGTCAATGTCTACTCAAAGCGTATGGTGCGGGCCCAGGTGGATCCTTTCTGGTCGCTGTTCATGGGCGGCGCCCTAGAGCGATCGCGCATGGAGCAGTCCCTCGGATCAGGGTCCATCGTCCGGTCGGATGGCGTCATCCTCACCAATCACCACAATATCGCCAATGCGACCGAGATTCGCGTGGTGACGGCGGACCGGCGCGAATGGCCCGCCAAGGTTCTGCTTGATGACCCGCGCGCCGACCTCGCCGTGCTCAAGATCGACTCCAAGGGCGAAAAGCTGCCGGTCATTCCCATCGACGCCTCGGGTCATCCTGCGGTGGGCGATCTGGTTCTAGCTATCGGCGATCCGTTTGGCGTGGGACAGACCGTGACCAACGGCATCGTCTCGGCGCTGGCGCGTTCGGATGTGGGCATCAACGACTATGCCTTTTTCATTCAGACCGATGCGGCCATCAATCCGGGCAATTCCGGCGGCCCGCTCGTGGATATGAAGGGCGATCTCATCGGCGTGAACACGGCCATTCTGTCCAGCTCCGGCGCCTCCGCCGGCATCGGCTTCGCCATCCCCGCGGCCATGGCCCAACAGGTTCTCGACGCAGCTCTGGCGGGCGAGTCCCATGTGGTGCGCCCCTGGCTTGGCGCGCGCACTCAGAGCCTCACCGCGGAGATGGCCCAGAGCTTCGGCCTCGCCGCCGCCATGGGGGTGGTGGTCGCCGATATCTGGCCCGAGGGACCGGCGGCGCGGGCAGGTCTGAAGTCCGGCGACGTGATCCTGGCGGTGGATGGCGAGCCGGTCGATGACGCCGGAGCGCTCAACTACATGATCGGCACGCGTCGCCCGGGAGAGACCGCCAGGCTCAAGGTCCGGCGCGACGGCCGCACGCTCGATCTCCCCCTGATGATCGCCCGGCCGCCGGCGACGCCGCCCCGCGATGAACGGGTCCTGCAGGGGGCCAATCCGCTGGCCGGCGCCACAGTGGTCAATCTCTCGCCGCTGACGGCGCAGGAAGAGGGCGTCGATCCCTTTGTCCACGGTGTGATCGTCACAGCCCTCGGTGATGGCTATGCGCAGTCCATCGGCCTCAAGGTCGGCGACATCGTCCGCGCGGTCAATGGAACGCCGACGCAGACGACGGGCGCACTGGCCGCCGCGCTCGCCGAGCGAGGGCGCGGCTGGTCGTTGACGATTCAGCGCGGCGATCAGGTCATCCACGCCCAGTTCGGCGGCTGAACTCGCTCAGGACGCCTGAACGATCTGTCGCAGCTCGGAATACGGGTCCGCGATGACCCGGCTTTCGATGTCAAAGACCAGGGTGGCGCGGCGGTTCGCATCGTACCTTGGCCACGGCGTCAGGCCGGCGACGTTGGGATCTCCTGTGCGGGCGAAGGCCAGCCAGGCGCTGGACATCTGATCGGCGAGGCGCTGGGGATCCTCGCCGCGGCCGACGAAGTTGCGCGCCACCTCCACATTGTCGAAGACCAGTGGAATCTCGATCGCATGGGGCGAACGGAGGCGGCCTCGCGCCACGGGTGTCTCCCAGGTCAGCAGATACATCCAGACGCCGGCGTCTTGGGCCGCCTTGCGCTCGGCAAGGGTGATCGAGCCCTTCCACATGCCGCCCGCCGTGGCCGCCGCCGTGGCGAGGTGAGTCTCCGAATAGTCCGGGAAGGCGCGCCTTAGGGCCGCAAGAAGCTGAACGCCGCGGCCCGGCGCGGCCGCCTCGGCATGTTTGAGCGCATCCTCCTCGGTGAAGGCCCCGAACCGCGGATGGGTGAACATGAACAGCGTCGACTCGTCCTTGTTGGTCCCGATGATCAGAGGGATGTCCGCCGCCAAGGGTGTGGCGTCGGGATCGAAGGGATCGCGGGTGAGGGCGGCGCCGTCCAGGACCGGCGCAAACAGGCGCATGACATCGCCAGGGAGCGCCGCGCTGGTGCGCGAGAGAACCTCGGCGGGAACAGCGGCCAGGGCCTCGGGCGTCGACACATCCAGAGCCTGAAGAAGCACCCGCGCGGTGGCCGCCGCGTCCGCCCTCGGCTTGGCCCGAAGACCGGGGCCGCTCTGGATGATGGCCTTGTGGAACAGGCCCTTCGCCGCAGGCATGGCCATGAGCAGTGAGACCTTCCAGCCGCCGCCGCTCTCGCCGAACAGGGTGACGTTCGCCGGATCGCCGCCAAAGGCCGCGATATTGTCGCGCACCCATTCCAGGGCCAGGACGAGGTCGAGCATCCCGGCCATGCCAGAGGAGGCGTAGTCCGGTCCGAACGCCTCGCCCAGGTGCAGATATCCGAACACATTGAGACGATGGTTGACGGTGACGATCACGGCATCGCCCTTCCGGGCCAGCGCGCCTCCATCGTACATCGCCGCCCCGCCAGACCCATTGGCGAAGCCGCCGCCATGGAGCCAGACCATGACCGGACGCTTGGCCTCGTCCAGGCCCGGTGTCCAGAGGTTGAGGAACAGGCAGTCTTCGGAAGAGGCCGGCTCGTCGGGCGCTGGCGGATCGCCAGGGGAGGTCCGTCGCTCGCCGGGGGCGAGGCCTGACTGGATCGCCGGGGCGCCATAGGCCACCGCAGGAAGGGGCTCCTTCCAGGGTCCGGGAGGCGAGGGCGGCTTGAACCGGGCGAGGCCCGTGGGCGCCGCGCCGTAGCGCAGCCCTTTGAAGACCTTCAAGCCGGGGTCCTCGTAGCCGACGACCGGTCCGTTCCGAGTGGAGACCGGCGGTGTGTGCGCCGCCGCCAGATCATTCGCCATTCCGCGTCTCCATGCCGTTCGCCTCTCAACCGGGCGCTGGCATCATCTGGGCTTGGAAATGCGAGCCTGACAAGGTCAGAGCGGTGACGTCGAGGCGCTCCAAGCCGATGTGCGATCAGGCTCAGCCCGGGTGGGCGACATAGCCGACGCGTGGGAAATGCAGCTGTATCCGGCCGAGCTCAGAGGTTTCACGCGACATCACCAGGCGATCTGGGGTCGTGGCGACGAGCGTCCCGGCTATGGGGTCTCGGCCGTAGTCATCGGCGGCGACGATCACGGCGGCGCCCGGAGCCAGCCCCAGAGGATCGCGCGGATCATGAATGGGGGCCGGTCCGGGTTCGGCGTCCCGGGCGGCGGCCAGGGCCTCGGCGCCGCTGGCCTCTGAGCGCAGGCCATAGCCTAAAGCGGCGATCCGCCGACGCCAGACGGCCAAGTGGTCGAAACCGTCAAGCAATTCCGATGCGACCGCGGGAAAGGCCCCGCCCAGCCACCAGATGTTCATGTGCGCGCAGACGTCCGCCAGGGTCGGGGTCTCTCCCAGCAGGAAGGCCGTCCCGGCGGTGGTCAGGGCCTGCTCGATCCAGGCGGCGTGTCCGCGCCACTGGGCGCGCATCGGCGTCGCCGCAGCCTTCATAGCCGCCACGTCGAAGGGACGTCCGGAGAGTTTCTCGCGATCGGCGACGAAGGCGGGGTCGATGCGATCCCCAATCAGGCCAAAGACCACCGCGACCGTGGTCTGGAACCACAGCCGGTCGCTCCACAGATTGATCGCGAAGGCGGGGCCGACGACGCCAGGAGGCTCTGGCAGGCGCCGCTCAATCTCAGCGAGCGCCATCTGACTGTCGATATAGATGTCGGCGCCGATCTGCATAACCGGCGCCCGGCGATAGCCCCCGGTCAGGGGCGTCAGATCCGGTTTGGGCGCCATGTTGGGGGTAACGACCGAACGCCAAGCCGCGCCCTTCAGCCCCAGAAAGGCGCGAACCTTTTCGGAAAAGGGCGAGGCGTCATAGTGGTGCAGGACGATCTCGTCCGGTCCGATGGTCACGGCTCGCGGGTCCTTGAAGCGTGGCGCCGCAGGATCAGGCGGTCTGCAGGGTGCGGGCGCGGTCGGCGACGCTCGCGACATAGGCGCGACGGGCGTCGAAGTCCTTGGCGATGTCGTTGTCCGCATCCTGAAGGGCCTGAACGTCGCTGTCGGCATAGGCCAAGATGCCCATGGTCTCGTAGCCATTGCGGATGGTGTCACCCCAAAGCCCGATGTCCTTCACGATCGGCACGATGCGCGTGAACAGGCTGGAGCGGAACAGCTGCATGAAGCCGGAGTCATACATGTGCTCGGCGCACTTGACGGGATCGAGGCCGAGGCGCTTCCACACCTCCACGGCGTCGAACCGGTCTCTCATCAGGTAACAGGCCTCCAGAAGGAACTCTTCGCGTTCGTCGCGTTCCGCCTGGGTCAAGGTGGGGTAATAGTCGCGCAGGGCCAGACGTCCGAAGGCCACATGCCGGCTCTCATCCTGCATCACATTGGCCTTGACCGCCGCCGCCAGAGGGTTCTGGGCATGGTCGCGGATCTGCTGGAAGGCCGCGAGGGCCAGGCCCTCGATCACCACCTGCATGCCCAGATAGGTCATGTCCCAACGGCTGTCGCGCAGGACCTGATCGATCAACTCCTGAAGCGGCGCCGTCATGGGATAGGCCACGCGGAATTTTTCCAGGAGACGCTTATAGCTTTCCACATGGCGCGCCTCGTCGATCACCTGGGTCGAGGCGTAGAACTTGGAATCGATATCGGGAACCTGGGTGACGATCTTGGCCGCGCAGATCAGGGCGCCCTGTTCGCCCTGCATGAACTGGGAAATCTGCCAGCCCTGGAAGTGCCGGCGCACGGTCGCCTTTTCCTGGCGCGACATGGCCTCGTACTGAGCCATTCCGGAGATCGGCAGCATGGCCTCGGGAAGCTGCTCGGGATTGTCCTCATCCAGCTCTTGCGACCAGTCGATCCGGCTCTCGGCGTTCCACTGCATCTCTATCCCCTTGCGATAGAGACCCATCATGGCCGCCCGGCCGTCGTCGTAATCCCAGTTGAAATTGACATCGAAATCCTGCGGGACGGCGTAGGTCGAGCCTTCGGGCGGGATCGCGTAGATCTGTTTCAAGGCGGGCATGGTCGCTCCCTTCGCCGGCGCCCCCCGGTCGCGTGCGGGCGCTCTTGAGGGCATTGATACGCTGTTGATGACGGCTGTCACGCGGCGCCGCACAAAGCTCGCGGTCCTCAGATCCGGCGCGGGATCAGAACCTTCATCTCCTCATAGCCCTTGATGAAGATGGAATAGCTCCGCCTTGGCTCTTCCAGGACACGGATCTCGGGGAAGCGTTTGAGAATCTCCTCCCAGATGATCGTGAGTTGAAGCTCGGCCAGGCGGTTGCCGACGCAGCGATGAATCCCATAGCCGAAGGACAGATGCTGCCGCGGTCGGGGGCGGTCGATGAGGTAGGCGTCCGGGTCCTCAATGGCGGCCTCGTCCCGATTGCCGGAGACGTACCACATCACCACCCGGTCGCCCTCGCGGATGCGCCTTCCCTGGAAATCATAGTCCTGGGTCGCCGTGCGGGACATATGCGCCAGCGGGGTCTGCCAGCGGATGGTTTCGGAGACCATGGCGGGGATGAGCGCGGGTTCCGCGCGCAGCTTGAGGTTCTGGTCGGGGAAGACGTTCAGCGCATAGACGCTGCCGGACAGGGTGTTGCGCGTCGTATCGTTGCCGCCGATGATCAGCAGAGTCACATTGGCGAAGAACTCCTCCATGCTGCAGGCCCGGGTCTGGGGGCCATGGGCGAGCATGGAGATCAGGTCGCCGCGCGGCTCGGCGTTGACCCTCTCGTTCCAGAGCCTGACGAAATAGGCCTTGCAGTCGGCCAGAGCGGCGCGGCGTTCGGCATAGGTCGCCACCGGCCCCACGCCCGGCGCGGTGGTCATCGCGTCCGACCAGAAAGTCAGCTTGCGACGCTCCTCGAAAGGGAAGTCGAACAAGGTCGCCAGAGTCATGGTGGTCAGCTCTTTGGACACGAGGTCCACCCAGTCGAATGGGTCGCCGATGGGCAGGCTGTCGAGGATGGCGCCGGCGCGCTCGCGGATCTGGGGCGCCATATTGGCGAGATTGGCGGGAGCCACGACCGGGCTCACCGTCTTGCGCTGAATGTCGTGCAGCGGCGGGTCCATGCCAATGAAACTCGGCGCCGCAGCCTCCGTGCTTTCCTCGAGCTTTGCGTCCGGCGGCAGCACGCTGGCCTTGGGAGGCAGGCCGATGCCCTGGGCCGAGGAAAACACCTGATGGTTCGTGTCCACCGCCATGATGTCGTCGTAGCGGGTGATCGACCAGAAGGCGCCGTAATTGCTGTCGGGCGTCCAGTGGACCGGGTCCTCCGCCCTCAGGCGTGCAAAAAACGGCCAGTGCGCGTCGTCGCGGAAAGCGGATGCCCAGGCTGGGTTGAGAACCTCAAGCGGCGTCTCATAGGCGCGGCGGCGCCAAAGGGCCCGGCGCTCTTCGCGAAAGCTGGCGGCCGTGTCGGCCATGGCGGTCTCCGTGCCCTGGTTGCAGTCCCCGCAGCATCCGCCCGTCTGGGCGGGAAGATCAAGAGACCCTCCCGCCCCGGCGCCGCGATTGGCGCCCCGAGCCCCGATTCAACGGACTGCGGGCGGGCTTTTCGCTGCGATGCGTGCGGAGATACGGCCGACAAAGGCGAAGATTTCCGGTCCCACAGGCAGACGCGGGGCCAGATCCGGATCGGCCATGGCGTCGGTCCAGACGGCCCGAGCCTTCTGGTCCTGACCGGCGTCCCCGCCGCTGAACAGGTCAACGAGCGCGCGCCAGCGTCGGGCCAGCTCGAACGCCCGGGCCGAGGTCTCGTCGCCGCGGTCATGAAGCCGCCTCGCCTCGGCGAACAGCGCCTCCCATTCGCGAGAGACCGCCTCCTGGTCATAACCGTCCATGTCCGCGTCCGCACCGCGACTTGGGAGGTCCAGGGCCTCCTGGTCTTCAGGATTGAAATGCCGGTCTATGAGGGGCTTGAAGGCGGCGCCGAAGGCCGGATCGTCGAGTTTTAGGGGGTCGCTCATCACGGTTTCCTTGGTCAGTGTGGTCAGAGCGTCGAGCGAGAGGGCGCCGTTGCGCTGGAGCGTGGCCCGCGCCGTGGCGACAAGGGACAGAGCCCGCGCCGCCGCGTTGCGGTGAAGTTCGAGCGCCTGTTCCTGAACCGCGAGGACGGCGTCCAGGCTGGCCAGATCGCCAGCCAGAACTTCGCCGATGCGACTGAGGGACAGGCCCAGGGCCTTGAGCGCCAGGATTTGATGCAGACGGGCCGCCTGGACCGGGCCATAGACCCGCCAGCCTTTGGCCGTGCGCAGAGGAGCCACCAGATCCCGGCTCTCGTAGACGCGCAAAGCCTTGGGGCTGACCCCCAGACGCCTCGCCATCTCTGCTGGACCCAGCCATTCCTGGCGCACGGAAAGCTCCTCTCATCCGACCCGTCTCTCATCGGGCCGGCCCCTGGGGCCGGGTCAAGAGCGATTCGATCGCCGCCGGGCGAGGCTCTGGAAGGCCGCACGACGGCGGGGCCAAAACGGCCTAGACTGGAGCCGCATGAACGACCTCTTTGAAGCCGCGGGTCTGGAACCCACCCAGCCGCGCCCCTTGGCGGAGCGCCTCCGGCCGGCAAGCCTTGGCGAGGTGGTGGGACAGGAGCATCTGCTCGGCCCCGACGGCCCGATCGCGCGCATGGCGGTCGCTGGGCGACTGACCTCGATGATCCTCTGGGGGCCGCCGGGCACGGGCAAGACAACCATCGCCCGGCTCCTGGCCAGCCAGGCCGGCTACGACTTCGCCCAGCTCTCGGCGGTGTTCTCCGGTGTCGCTGATCTGCGCAAAGCGTTCGAGACCGCCCGCGTCCGCCGCGCCCAGGGCCGCGCGACTCTGTTGTTCGTGGATGAGATCCACCGCTTCAATCGCGCTCAACAGGACGGCTTTCTGCCCTATGTGGAGTCGGGCGACGTCACCCTCATCGGCGCCACCACCGAGAACCCGTCGTTCGAGCTCAACGGCGCCCTGCTCTCGCGCTGCCAGGTCTTCGTTCTACGGCGTCTCGATGCGCGCTCCCTGGATCGCCTTGTTGAGCGGGCCGAAGCGGCGGAGAAGGCCGATCTGCCGCTTGAGCGGGCGGCGCGCGAAGCGCTGCTCGCCATGGCGGACGGCGACGGACGTTATCTGTTGAACCTGGTCGAGGCCCTGATAGCCCTGGCCCCTCCCGCTCCGCTGTCGCTCGAGGGGCTGGCCCAGGCGATGCAGAAACGCAGCCCCGCCTATGACAAGAATCGCGAGGGTCACTACAATCTTGTCTCCGCCCTGCACAAATCTGTGCGCGGCTCGGACCCGGACGCCGCCCTCTACTGGCTGGCGCGCATGCTCTGCGGCGGGGAAGACCCGCTGTTCATCGCACGGCGTCTGATCCGCATGGCCAGCGAGGACATCGGCGCCGCCGACCCCGCGGCCCTGCCCCTGGCCCTGGCCGCCCGTGAGGCTTACGAAACCCTGGGAAGCCCCGAGGGGGAACTGGCGCTCGCCCAGGCCTGCGTTCACCTCGCCTGCGCCCCCAAGTCCGTGGCCGTCTACAAAGCCTTCGGCGCCGCCATGGCGCTGGCGCGGGAGACCGGATCGCTGGAACCGCCGTCCCACATCCTCAACGCCCCGACGCGGTTGATGAAGGAACTGGGCTATGGCCGTGACTATGTTTATGACCCTGACACCGAGGATGGCTTTTCCGGCCAGTCCTATTTTCCGGATGGAATGGCCCGACGTCGTCTCTACAACCCACGCGGCGAGGGCGCGGAGGCGGAGGTGAAGGTGCGGCTCGAGCGCTGGGCCGCCCTTCGCCAGGCGAAGTCCGGGCGCAGCGATCCAGGCGGGGAGGGCGGCTGATGGCGCGCACCAAGCCGGTCAATCTGAGCCCGCAGGAGATCGCGTTCGTCGAGGGACTGGTCATCCACAAGGACGCCGACCTTCTGGCCGTGAACAAGCCGGCCGGCCTCTCCAGTCAGGGAGGCAGGATCGACGTCAATACGCTCGATGAGCTTCTCGCCGCCTTCGCCAAGCCAAGCGGATCCCGGCCGCGCCTCATCCATCGCCTCGATCGCGATACCTCCGGCGTTCTCCTGGCGGCCCGTTCCCAACCTGCCGCCGCCTATCTGGGCAAGGCGATGATGGCCCGCCGATTTCGCAAGATCTACTGGGCCGTGGTCGGAGGCGGCGCGCCCTCGCCAACGGAGGGGGTGATTGCGGCGGCGCTACGGCGCGAGGATATAGGGCGCGAGTCCCGCGTGCTTGTGGCGAGTGAAGATCATCCGGAGGCCAAGGCCTCCCAGACTCGCTATCGCACTCTCTCCGCGACCTCGAACGTCGCTCTGCTGGAGATGGAGCCGCGTACGGGCCGGATGCACCAGATCCGCGTCCATCTCGCCCATCTGGGGCGCCCGATCCTGGGCGACGCGCGCTACGGAGGCGCTCTCATGGCCGATGGGGTCCCGGTCTCCAGGCTCATGCTGCACGCCCGTTCGCTCGCCTTTCCCCATCCGCAAGGGGGCGCAGCGACCTCGATCGAGGCGCCGCCCCCGGCGGATTTCATGGATCTGGTCGCGCGCCTTGGCCTGGAGGCGCCGTGATGGCGGAGGTGAAGATCGTGCCTGTGGCGCCGGCGGAGGAGGGCATGCGGCTCGACCGCTGGCTGCGCCGTCGCTGGCCGCATCTCAGTCAGGTCCAGATTCAGAAGCTCGCCCGCACTGGCCAGCTCCGCCAGGACGGGGCGCGGGTCAAGGCGGATACGCGGCTTAGCGCCGGGGCCATGATCCGTGTGCCGCCCTTGCCGGAGGGCGCCGCGCCGTCCGAGCGGGGCCAGCGCACCTTGTCCGCCGCCGATATCGCCTTCGCCAAGGGCCTGGTGTTGTACGAGGACGATGAGATTCTGATTCTCAACAAGCCATCAGGCTTGGCGGTGCAGGGCGGCACCAAGACCACGCGCCATGTGGATGGCCTGCTGAGCGCCTGGGGTGAGGGGCCGGGCCGGCCCCGCCTCACCCATCGTCTGGATCGCGACACGTCCGGGGTGCTGCTGCTCGCCAAGACCGCGGAGGCCGCGGCCTTTCTTGCCGGGGGGTTCGCCAAGCGGCGGGCGGAAAAGACCTATTGGGCCCTTGTCGAAGGCAACCCCAAGCCAGCCGAGGGCCGAATCGATCTGCCGCTAGCCAAGGTCGGGATCGATGATCGCGAGCGCATCGTCCCCACCACGGCCAAGGATCCCGCCGGCCGGCCCGCCGCCACGCTGTATCGCACCGTTTCTCGCGCCGGCCCCCGCGCCGCCTGGCTTGAGCTCCATCCCCTGACCGGACGAACCCATCAGCTTCGCGCTCACATGCTGGCAATAGGTCATCCCATGCTCGGCGATCCGAAATACGCTACGGACGCGTCGCGCGATGCCTCGGGGGACCTGAAGCTCCAGCTGCATGCGCGTCGCCTGCGTACGCCACATCCGTCTGGCGGCATGATCGATATTGAGGCGCCGCTAAGCCGAGAGATGAAGGAAGGCTTCGCCCGGTTTGGGTTCGAGCTGTCTGAAGCGCTCTGAGCGCCTCGTGGGGCTCGCTTCGCAGCCCCGGCTCAGGAGGCCCAGCTCCACTCCCCCGCGCTCGACCGGCAACCGCCGCCTGGAGCGCCGGTCCAGGCCCGGCCGCGCACCACTTCGCCGGGACGCGCGCTCGTGGGTTTGCCATCCTCGAAGGCGAGTTGGCCATTCACCAGGACGTCGACGACGCCCGTGGCCAGCTGATGGGGCTGGGCATAGGTGGCATGGTCCTGGATGGTCGCGGGATCGAAGATGACGAGGTCGGCGAAGTCGCCAGACGCGAGATGTCCGCGATTCTTGAGTGAGAGCGTGTCAGCCGGAAGGGCTGAGAGCTTTCGCACGGCCTCCTGCACCGAAAGCGCGTGATCCTTGCGCACATAGGTGGCGAAGACCTTGGCGAAATTGCCGTAGGCTCGGGGATGGGGATTGGATTTCAGGAATACACCTTGGGGCGCCGGGGCGGCTTCATCGGAACCGAAACTCATCCAGGGGAGCGCCACCTCGCGGCGGATATTGTCTTCACTCATCAGGAAGTAGGCGACACCCACGCGCGAGCCGTCCTCTATGACCAGATCGATGGCGGTGTCCTCCGGGCTTTCACCGCGTAGTCTTGCCGCTTCGGCCAGGGTCTTCCCTGTGAGCGGCTTGAGCTTGTCGTTCTTGAAGGCCAGCAGAAGGGTGCGGTCCGGTCCGGCCGCCCAGTAGAGGTTTTCCCAATCCTTGGGCCGCTCGCGCATTTCGGCGGCGACCCTGGCGCGAATGGCGGGGTCCTTGAGCCGGGCGATCCAGGCCTCCAGTCCACCCGACTGCACCCAGGGCGGCATGGCCGCGTCGAGGCCTGTGGCGCCGGCCGTATAGACGTACATGTCCGCCGTGATCCGGGTTCCCGAAGCCCGCGCCGCCTCGATCCTGGCCACCACAGGATCGAGCTTGCTCCAGTTGTCCTGGCCGCTTTGCTTGAAATGATAGATCTCGGCTGGCGCCCCGGAGGCGCGGGCGATGTCGAGGGTCTCATCCACGGCCTCCATGAGGCGATCACCCTCGCTGCGTATATGGGCGATATAGAGGCCTCCACATTTCGCCGACTCCTGCGCCAGCGCGATGAGCTCCGGGGTCCGGGCATAGTCATTGGGGCTGTAGATCAGGGCCGTCGTGACGCCCAGGGCGCCGTCCTCCATGGCCTGCCGCACAAGACCCCGCATGGCCGCGAGTTGTTCGGGATTAGGTTGGACGTCGCCTTCGCCCAGAACATCGGCCCGGACGGTTCCCGCGCCGACGAAACTGGCCAGGTTCACGCTCATTCTGCGGTGCTGCATTTCCCGGAAATACCCGTCGAGCGTGGTCCAGGTTACCGGAAAGCGGATATCGCCCTGGCGGGCCTGCATCAGCCGGGCCATCTCCGGCGTCAAAGGCGCCATGCTGTCTTCACCCACGACCTCCAGGGTGACGCCCTGGGCCAGATCGCTGAGTGCGCTGTTGTCGGCCATCAGGCTCTCTTCAGGGTGGGCCAGCATGTTGATAAAGCCCGGCGCCACGGCCAGGCCGTGGGCGTCGATTGTGCGCACGGCCTCGCGCAGCGGCGCATGGGGCCCGACATAGATGATCCTCTGGCCGCGGATGGCCACCTCACCGGCGAAGGGCGCGCCGCCGGACCCGTCGTAGATCAAGCCATGGGTGATCAGCAGGTCATAGGACGGCGCCTGGGCGCCGATGAGAACCAGACCTGAAAGCAGTGTCAGCCAAATTCTCACGCCATCCCCCGATCCGCATACCTGGACTTTACGCCGCTGAGACGCCCGCTCAAGTTGCGATCCGGCGAGTTGCGGAAATGGGGGGTGACGCGAGGATGGATCGGCGGCGTGTTTTGGCGGGCGCGGCGGCGCTCTCGACTTTGTCGGTCATTGAGCCCGGCGCCGCGATGACGCGGGAGGTGGGCAAAGCCGCCACGCCCCTGCGCATCCTGATCCTGGGCGGCACAGGCTTCATTGGGCCGCACGAAGTCGATTACGCGCTGGCCCGGGGTCACAGTCTGACCCTCTTCAATCGCGGCCGGTCGCCCCACGCTTGGCCCGCCCCTGTGGAGGAGCTGGTCGGCGACCGCAGCACCGGCGATCTCAAGTCTCTGGAGGGTCGGGAATGGGACGTCTGCATCGACAATCCCACGACCTTTCCCTTCTGGGTCCGGGACGCCGGCAGGGTTCTGGCCGGGAAGGTGGGGCGCTACATCTTCGTCTCGACGATCTCGGTCTATCGCGACAACGACCAGCCCGGCGCCGATGAAACCGCAGCCCTGGCGTCCTACGCCGGCGACGATCCTCTGGGCGAGACGCCCGCCAGCCAGGCGCAGGGTCATGCCGCGCTTTACGGGCCCTACAAGGCGCTCAGCGAGGCCCAGGCTCAAATCTGGTTTCCTGGCCGAACCGCCATCGTCCGGCCTGGCCTGATCGTGGGTCCCGGCGACCAGACCGATCGCTTCACCTTCTGGCCGGCGCGTCTGGCGCGCGGCGGCCAGGTCGCCGCTCCAGGAAGCGGAACCGATCCGGTGCAGTATATCGATGCGCGCGATCTCGCCGGCTGGATCATCCGACTGGCGGAGGCCCGCGCGCGGGGCGTCTTCAACGCCACGGGGCCGGCAAGGCCGCTGACCATGACGTCTTTCCTGGAGGACACCTCTGACGGCGTTGGCGGGCGCCCGAGCCTCGTCTGGATCCCCGCCGCCTTTCTCGAACATCAAAAGGTTGAGCCCTGGACTGACATGCCCGTCTGGGTTCCGGGCGTCGGCGAGACTGCGGGATTCGCCCGACGCGATATCGCTCGCGCTCTGGCCGCGGGTCTGACATTTCGCCCGCTCACGACCACCGCCTCCGACACTCTGGCCTGGTTCCGGACCCTTCCCGCCGCGCGCCAGTCCAAGCTGCGGTCCGGCTTGAGCGCCGAGCGTGAGGCCGCGCTGCTGGCCGCATGGCGGTCGACGCCATCCTCGGAGGGATAGGCCTCTTCCGCCACACGGCGGCGGCGGGCTAGATCAGGTTCGGGCCAGTGCAGGTCCCTCGGCGGGAGTTCAGGGAGAAACGCGAATGGATATGAATCTCAAGGGCCGCAATGCCGTGATCCTAGGCGGAACGAGGGGCATCGGCCGCGCCATCGCTGAAACCTTCGCGGCTGAGGGCGCCAATGTCGCCGTATGCGCCCGTAACGCGGATCAGGTGAAGGAGGCGGTGTCGACGCTCTCCGCTCGGGGCGTCATGGCGACCGGTGCGGCGGTGGACGTCACCGACGGCGCCGCTGTCAGGGCGTGGGTCGATACGGTCGCCGGCGCGCTGGGCGGCGTCGACATCCTCGTCTCCAACGCCGGCGCCATGGCGCAGGGCGGCGATCCCGCGTCTTGGGAGCAGAACTTCCGTCTCGACGTCCTGGCCGCGGTCAATGCTTTTGACGCCGCCAAGCCACACCTGCTGCAGTCGGCCGCGGCGAAGGGCGACGCTTCACTGGTTCTGATCTCCTCGGTCTCCGCCGCCGAGACCGATACGGCGGGCAGCTACGGGCCGATCAAGGCCGCCCTGATCCACTGGGCGAAGGGAGTGGCGCGGCAATATGCGTCCAAGGGTCTGCGCGCCAATGTCGTCTCGCCCGGCGCGATCTATTTCGAGGGCGGTGTGTGGAACATGATCGAGACCAATATGCCGGACATGTTCAAGGGCATGCTCGCTCGCATCCCTCTGGGCCGCTTCGGCGCCCCGCAAGAGATCGCCAACGCCGCCGTGTTTTTGGCGAGCCCGGCCTCGTCCTACACGACGGGCGTGAATCTGGTGGTTGACGGGGCCACCAGTCGGCGGGTGAACTTCTAGGGCGCCGGGCGGGGCGAGCCCAACTTTCAGGCGACAAGGCCTTCGATTGGCCGGGCGGCGGCGCTATCCGGGAAGACCAGGGCTTCCAGCGCCCGGCGATCCACGCCCAGGTGATCGCGCAAAGCGGCCTTGAACAGGGCGCGCATGTCCAGAGTCGGCCGAGTGTCGCGGTTCTCGAAGAGCGCCGCCGGCGCCAGGGTCGGCCAGTCGCCGACGATCCCGCCGCGCGTCAGGGCCCCGCCCATGATCAGCGCCGTCGAGGCGGTGCCGTGGTCTGTCCCGCCCGTGCCGTTGACGCGTGCGGTGCGGCCAAACTCGGTGGCCGTGATGACCAGGGTCCGCGACCACTCCGCTCCCAGCCCCTCGTGCAGGCCCGCGATGACAGCGTCCAGATAGGCAAGGCGCGCGGCCAGCTGGCCAGCGGAGGCGCCCTGATTGGCGTGAGTGTCGAAGTTGTCCACCGAGATGGCCGCGACCTGTTGGCCGCCAGGGGCGGTCATGAAGGCCGCCAAGGTGAGTCCGATCTTGCGCGCCTCGGGGAGCCCGCGGCGCAGGTAGCCGGCCGCCGCCGGGCCATTGGTCAGCCCCTGCGGCGCGCTCTCCGAGAAGGATGAGTTTGCGTTCGCCATCTCCTGGTTCACCTCGGCATTTGCGGCCCGCGCCATGCCTTGCGTCGCCAGGCCCTGGGCGAGGGCGGGACCCAGAAGGGGGTCTTGGGCGTAGAGATCCTGCAGGATGGCGGGCAGGCGATGATCCGGCTCCGCGCCGCCTCCCGGCGACCACGAGGCGCTTTCGACGGCCCCTTTGAGAATCAGCGGGGCAGTGGGAGCGACGGCGATGGCGGTGACGCCCGAACGCGGTCCCAGGGCCTGCAGGGCGCGGTTCAGCCAGCCGGTGGAGATGGCGTAGGGCGAGGTTGCACCGTTCTCGAGCACATCCTGGGCTTCGAAATGAGAGCGTTCCCGGTCCGGTGTGGCCACGGCAGGGGCGATCCGGGCCTCACCTTTGAGGGCCAGGGCGTGGACCGTCTGCAGGGCCGGGTGCAGGCCGAAGGTGTCGTCCAGCCGCAGGGCGCCGTTGGCGGCCTCGAAGCCCGGAATGGCGATAGCCCCGCGCAGGGCGGCGTAATGGGCGTCCCCCACCGGCGGTGAGACCGAGAGGCCGTCCTGGCCGCCGCGACAGACGATGATCACGAGCTTGCGGGACTGACTATGCGGGTCGGCCAGAGCCTGGCGTCCCAGAAACTCGACGCTGACGCCCAGGGCGAAGGCGGACGCCAGGGCGCGTCGACGGGTGAGAAGGGTCGCGGTCATCGGCGTTGGAACTCCGGCGTCATCAGGAGAATGGCGAGGCCCTCGCCCCGCGTCTCGGCCCGGGCGATGGTTCTCCCGGCGAGCGGCGACAGCCGCGGGCCCAGCGCCGCGTCGGCGAGCGCCATGGGATCTCGCTCCGCGATCACCTGCCGAGCGTAGGAATCGCTCCATGAGAGGCGCTTGAAAACGTCGTCCCCGTCAGCCCAGGACGCAGCGTCGTCAGGCCAGCCCTTGGGCGAGGGCGCGGCAAAGGGGCGTTGGCCCATGGACGCCAGAACGGGTCCGATACGTTCGGGCCGGGCGCCAAATCCGCCGCCGATCCGGGCGCTCGAGACGACGAACTCATAGGGGGTCTTGAACTTGACCGGGCTTGGATCCCAGGTCTCCGGCGCCCCCACAAGCGCCCGCGCCACCTCACCAAGGTCGCCCTCCGAGCGCAGATAGGCCGCCTTGAGGGTTTGTACGAGGCTGTCCGGGGGCGTGTCGGAGACGAAGTGGCGGGCGATCTTGGTCGCCAAATGATGGGCGGTGTGAGGACTGACCGCCAGATCGTGCAGGATGCGGTGGCCCTGAAAATAGCCGTCATCGGCGTAACGTCGACCCATCACGGCGCGTACGCCAGGTTCGTGGGCATTGGGGCGAAACAGGAACTGGCCCTCCCGGTCTGGCATATTGGGACCGGCCAGGCTCCATCCGGTGAGCGCCCGGGCGAATTCGGTGACGTCCGCCTGGCTGTAACCGGCCTCCACGCCAACGGTGTGCAGCTCCAGAATCTCCCGACCGAGGTTCTCGTTCAGCCCCGGCTTGCGTCCGCTGCGGGCCAGGAATGCAGCGGCGCGGCTGTTGGGGCCGATGGACTGGGCCTGATCCAGATAGAGCAGCATGGCGGGATGGGTCGAGGAGGCGACCAGCATGTCTTCGAACTTGCCGAAGACGTGCGGGCGGATGGCCTCCTGCTCAAACGGGCCGATCAGATTGGCGGCCTGGGGTTTGAGACCCGAGACGGTGAAGTGGTTGGACCAGAACAGCGCCCAGCGCTCCTGGAAGCCGGCGTCCGTGGCGGCGGCGAATTGAATGCGACGCAAAAAGTCGACTCCGGCATCCTGGCGGATCAGGGCGCGAATCTGCACGACCGGGTCAGGCGCGGGCTGGCCGGTCTTGGCGGCCGCGGCCGCAGCGGTCCGGCGTTCCTGACGCGCGGCGGCGAACTGGATAAACCGCGTCGCCGCGGATGGCATCTCCGGCCAATAGGGCGGCGCGCCCATGGGGGTGATCTGGTCCAGGACCCAGCCTTTTGGATCGGCGCTTGCCGCCGCTATCTCGCCCGGCCGTGCGCCCAGGCCCAATCGGGTCACGGCGATGGCGCCTTGAAGGCTCGTCTTGGCGGTCATGGGCAGCCTCCAAGCGGGTCGTCCGCGCGGTGTTCCCCTTTTGCATCTTTATACGTCGGCTTAGTGAGGACCCGTCGCGGCCGCGCCGCCCCACACGCGCGCCGCGCCCGTTCGGACTTTGGGATCAATCATGACGTCAGCCGCTCCACCACGCGCTTTCAAGGAGGTTCTCGTCGCCGAAAAGGGCGACGGGTTCGCGGTGACCCTCGATGGACGCCAGGCGCGCACACCGGGCGGCGCACCGCTGATCCTGCCGACCCGGCGTCTGGCCGAGATCATCAGGGCCGAATGGCAGGCCCTGGGCGCCTCCCTGGACTGGCGAGCCCTGCCGCTGACGCGTCTCGCCTCGCCTGGCCTGGACGGAGCCGAGGAGGGTCGTGCCCGCGCCGCCGCGACCCTTCGCAACTATGCCGGAGCGGACCTCCTCTGTTACTTCGCCGATGGCCCCTCGGCGCTAGTGGAGCGTCAGCAACACGTGTGGGGCGAACTGCTCGACTGGGCGCGTCGGGCCCACGGTCTCGCCTTCGAGCGCGCCCGAGGCATCGTTCATCGCGATCAGCCGGAGGCGCTGTTCGTTCGGCTGGAGGAGGTGGTCTCGGCTCGTGACGCCTTCCACCTTTCGGGACTGGCGTTCGGCGCGGCCCTGCTCGGATCCACCATCCTCGCCCTGGCCCTGGAGGACGCACGCCTCGACGCCGCCGCCGCCGTCGCCGCCGCGCGCCTGGACGAGGCGTTTCAGGAGGAGATCTGGGGTATCGACGCCGAGGCGGCCCTCCGAACTGAGCGGCTTCACGCCGAGGCGCGCCTCCTGGAGAGCTATTTTCGGGCGCTCAGCGCAGGGCGGGATTGAGGCGATCCAAACTCGCCGCAGCGGTGACGATGCCGGGCGCAGCGGCGGATCCCGCGTCGTCCGCGCCTGTCGGAGGGTCATGCTTGTCTTGGCCCGGCGTCGCCTATACCCGGAAAAGCACCGAGCCGATGGAAGGGTCAGCTTCGAGCGTCCGGGCGAATGGCCTCGGCGACGGAGCTGAAGCGATCGCCAGGCGCTCTGGAGCATATGGGATTCCGGGGCAACACAGGATTCCGGGGCAAATGGGAAAGAGGCCATGACGAACATCATCGAGGAGCTGGAGCGCCGCCGCGCCGGGGCTCGGGCCGGCGGCGGCGAGAGGCGGATCGCCTCGCAACACGCCAAGGGCAAACTCACTGCGCGGGAGCGTCTGAGCCTGCTGCTCGATGAGGACTCCTTCGAGGAGTTCGACATGTTCGTGGAGCATCGCAGCCACGACTTCGGCATGGAGGCGCAACGCATCCCCGGCGATGGCGTCGTCACTGGGCAGGGCGCGATCAACGGCCGTCTGGTCTATGTGTTCTCAAAGGATTTCACAGTCTTTGGAGGCTCCCTCTCGAAAGCTCACGCGGAGAAGATCGTCAAAGTCCAGGAGATGGCCATGCGCAATGGCGCGCCGGTCATCGGCCTCTTCGACGCCGGCGGCGCGCGCATCCAGGAAGGCGTGGACTCCCTGGCCGGTTATGCGGACATCTTCTTGCAGAACGTGCTCGCCTCGGGCGTCGTGCCCCAGATCAGCGTCATCATGGGCCCCTGCGCCGGGGGCGATGTCTATTCGCCGGCCATCACCGACTTCATCTTCATGGTGAAGGACACCTCTTACATGTACGTGACCGGCCCGGACGTGGTGAAGACGGTTATAAATGAGGATGTCAGTCACGAGGAGCTGGGCGGCTATCGCGTCCACGCCCTGAAGTCCGGGGTCGCCGACGGCGCCTTCGACAACGACCTTGAGGCGCTCAGTCAGATCCGTCGGCTGGTGGACTTTCTGCCCCAGTCGAACCGCGACCGTCCCCCTGTTCGTGAAAGCTTCGATCTCCCGGACCGGGAAGAGCCCTCGTTGGACACCCTCGTTCCGTCCAACCCTAACAAGCCCTATGACATGCGCGAGCTGATCCTCAAGGTGGTGGACGAGGCTGATTTCTTCGAGATTTCGCCTGACTTCGCCAAAAACATCATCGTCGGCTTCGCGCGCATGGACGGCTCTACGGTAGGCGTGGTCGCCAACCAGCCCCAGGTTCTCGCCGGCGTGCTCGATATCGACGCCTCGCGCAAGGCGGCTCGCTTTGTGCGCTTTTGCGACGCCTTCAACATCCCGCTGATGACCTTCGTCGACGTCCCGGGCTTCATGCCGGGCACACGTCAGGAGCAGGGGGCTCTGATCAAGCACGGCGCCAAGCTGCTCTTCGCCTATGCCGAGGCGACCGTGCCCAAGGTCACGGTCATCACCCGAAAAGCCTATGGCGGCGCCTTCGACGTGATGAGCTCAAAGAACATCCGTGGCGATTTCAACTATGCCTGGCCCACGGCCGAGATCGCGGTGATGGGCCCCAAACAGGCAGTGGAAATCATCTTCCGGGCCGACATCGGCGATGCCGAACGTCTGGCCGCGCGGGAGGCCGAATACAAGTCGCACTTCGCCAATCCGTTCGTGGCGGCCTCGCGCGGATATATCGACGATGTGATCATGCCCCATGGCACTCGCCGTCGGCTGATCCGGGCCTTGGCCTCCCTGCGTCACAAGAAGGTCGATAATCCCACCAAGAAGCACGACAACATCCCGCTTTGAGCGTTCGCACGCCGTGACCGTATCCCCGCTCATGCTGGCTCTGCTGTTCGTGGCCGGACTCTGGGCTGGCATGCAGAACGCCTTGGCCGGAGGCGGCTCCTTCGTCACCCTGCCGGCCCTCATGCTGAGCGGCCTTGACGCCCGAGCCGCCAACATCGCCTCCACCCTGGCCCTGTTTCCTGGCCAGGCGACCACCGGGTGGTTTGGCCGCAGCATGGTCAGCGGGGCGCAGGGGCTCAGCTTCCGCGCCCTCGTCGCCATAAGTCTGCTGGGCGGGCTGGTCGGAGCAGGCGTCCTGCTCCTGACCCCGTCGAGCGTGTTCGGTCGGATGGTTCCTTTTCTGGTGCTGTTCGCCACCAGTCTTTTCGCCTGGGGCAGCTTCGGGCCGAAACGGGCGCGCGAAGCCCCCCGCTTGGGCCCGCGAGGGGCCATGGCTGCGCAGTTCGGCATCGCCGTTTATGGCGGCTATTTCGGCGGCGGGATCGGCTTCCTCATGCTGGCTGCGCTCACCGCTGCGGGGCTCTCTGTGCGTCCTGCGGGGGCGACGAAGAATGTTCTGGCCGCGGTTATGAACGCCGCCGCCGTCGCCGTCTTCGTATTCACGCCCCACGCACCATGGCCGCGCATTGTCGCGCTGGGCCTCGGCGCCATTCTTGGCGGATGGATCGGCGCTCAGCTTCTGCGTCGTGCCCCCGAGACCCTCATTCGAGTCTTCGTCGTGGTGTTGGGCTCGGCTTTGACCGTGGGCCTGTTCTGGCGCGCCTACGCCTGAACCGCGACTTGGCTTAGAACGGGGCCATGCGCGAAGACCATTTCGAGCTGCGGGCCCTCGATCATGTCCAACTCGCCATGCCGCCGGGCGAGGAGGCCAAGGCCCGGGCCTTCTATGTCCAGGTTCTGGGCCTGAGCGAAAGCCCCAAGCCTCCGCGCCTCGCGGCCCGGGGCGGGTGCTGGTTCGAGCGCGGCGCGCTCAAGCTGCATCTGGGCGTTGAATCGGATTTCCGCCCCGCCAGAAAGGCACATCCGGCCCTCCTGGTCGCCGGGCTGCCGGCGTTTCGTCGACGTCTCCTGGATCTCGGCTATCCGCCCGCCGAGGATGAACCGCTGGAAGGCTATGACCGCTGTTACGTCACCGACCCCTTTGGCAACCGAATCGAGCTGATGGAGCCCCTGTGATGGCCTCTCGCCTCGCCTCGTTCGTCCTGGTTCTCGGCCTCCTCGCCTGCCACGGCCGCGCGTCCCCGGCGCCCGACCTGCCGCCGCCGCCACCCCATCCCCATGGTCAGGCGCTGTGGCGCATCGTGCATGGCGAATGCGTCCCCGGGGAGGTCGCCACACGCCAGCCCGCGCCCTGTATCGCGGTCGATCTCTCGGAGGGTGAGGCGAGGGGATACGCCGTGCTCAAGGACCTGCACGGGGCGGAGCAATTTCTGGTCATGCCCACCGCCGATGTCACCGGTATCGAAGACCCGCGACTTCTGCAGGTCCAAGCGCCGGCCTATTTCGTCGATGCCTGGAGCTCACGTCATTTCGTCGAGGCCCGGCTCGGCAAGGCCATGCCTCGCCAGGACATGGCGGTGTCGGTCAACTCCCTCTATGGGCGGTCCCAGGACCTCCTGCACCTGCATGTGGACTGCCTGACGCCCGAGGCAAAAACCGCCATCGCCGCCCTGGTCCCTCGCCTAGGCCAGAACTGGTCGAAGAGCCCCATCACCCTGAACGGCCATCCCTATTTCGCTCTGCGCCTGGAGGGGGAGACACCGCCCGCCGACCCTTTTCGGCTGCTGGCCGACGGCATGGTCGGGGCGCGGCAGGCCATGGGAGCCTGGACCCTAGTGCTGGCGGGGGCCGAGGTCGATGGTCAGCCGGGCTTTGTGCTGCTGGCCAACCGCGCCGATCCCGTCCGGCTCGATTTCGCTTCGGGAGAGGAACTCCAGGATCACGAATGCGCCCTGGCCCGGATCGGGTGAGTCCGGGGCGTTTCACGGCATTTCCATTCGCCCGAACGGCCTGGCGGTCGCCGGTCGCTGCGCAGCGGGAATTGATGGGCGCCTGGGAAGGAGCGGTCGGTTCCCATCTCTTCGGGCGTCGACCCTAGGCGTGACCGCAGGTTTGGGTTAGGCCTCTCATCGTTTTTCGACCGGTCCCAGAAAGGCTCCCCATGCCGGATATCGTTCTGACTCGTCGTCTGGCGCTCGTCGGTCTCGGCGCAAGCGCCCTGGCGGCCTGCGGCAAGACGGGCTCGGGCGGCGGCGCGGCGGGCGCCATGCCCGACGACATGTCGCTGGGCAATCCCAAGGCCAAGGTGACGGTGGTGGAGTATGCCAGCGTCTCCTGCCCGGTCTGCGGTCGCTGGTACCGGGACAACTGGGACACATTTAAAGCCAAGTATGTCGACACCGGGAAGATCCACTTCATCTATCGCGAGATGCTGGTCGGCGGCACGGACGAGATGGCCGCGGCGGCGTCGGGCTTCCTGCTCGCCCGCTGCGCCGGAGCGGGGAACTATTTCAAGGTCGTGGACGCGATCTATAACGACCAGACCGCGCTCTTCGCCGATCCGCGCGGAACCCTGCTCAATGTGGCCAAGAGCATGGGCATGACGGAAGCCCAGTTCGATTCTTGCACCCGCGACTCCGCGTCGCTGGACGCCCTGACCAAACGCGTTCAAGCCAACGCCGCCAAGGACAACATCTCGGCGACGCCAACCTTCGTCATCAACGGCAAAGCCTTGGAGGCCGGCTATCAGCCGCTTTCGGCGATCGAGGCCGCTATCGCCGCGGCCGGGGGCTGAGGAGGGCCGCCGATCATGGACCCGCTCGATCTGGGGCCGACGTCGCACAGCTATATTTCTCAGCGCCTGCGCCTGCATTTCGTCGACTGGGGCAATCGCGACGCCCCGCCCCTCGTCCTGGTGCATGGAGGGCGGGATCACTGCCGCAACTGGGACTGGGTCGCGAGACGCCTCCGACACCGGTTCCATATCATCGCGCCCGATCTGAGGGGGCACGGGGACAGCGCGCCTTCACCCAGCGGCGACTATTCCATGAGCGCGTTCGTCTATGATCTGGCCCAGCTCATTCACGGCCAGAAGCTCGCGCCGGTGCGGATCATCTCCCATTCCCTGGGTGGCTCCATCGCCCTTCGCTATGCAGGAATTTATCCCGAACTCGTGGAAAAAATCGTCGCCATCGAAGGGCTGGGTCCCTCGCCGGCCATGCTCGCCCAGCGTCGCGAACAAGGTGTCGCCGACCGCCTGCGGGGCTGGATCCAGGCCGAGCGAGACCTGGCCGCCCGTCTTCCTCGGCGCTACGCCTCCGTTGACGAAGCCGTGGCGCGCATGAAGGCCGAGAACGGACACCTCAGCGATGAACAGGCCCGTTATCTCACCGTTCATGGCGTGGCCCAGAACGAGGATGGGACCTACAGCTGGAAGTTCGACAACTATGTCCGCTCCTTCTCGCCCGTGGATATCTCGCCCCAGGACAATTGGGAGCTGTGGTCGCGCATCGCGTGCCCGACCTTGTTGATCAACGGCAAGGAGAGTTGGGCCTCCGACCCGGTCGCGGACGGGCGCTTCGCCCACTTCAAACACGCCAAAGCCTTGGCTTTCGAGAATGCCGGCCACTGGGTCCATCACGATCAACTCGACGCCTTTGTCGAGGCTGTGGACGCGTTTCTGTAGGCCGGTGGAGCGCGGTGAGATCTAGCCGGGCGTCAGGGTTTCGGCGTCCATGAGCGTCTGGAGCGTCGCGGCGTTACGCTCACCGCGAAACCAGGCGATCAGTGTCGCGGCCACCGCCCGCGGCTGTTCCGGCAAGATCGCATGGCTGGCGTGGGCGAGACGCACGAGCCGGAGACGTTCGCCGATCGCGCGTGAGAGGGCCTCGGCGTTTCCAGGCGGGGCCACGGGGTCTTCAAGGGCCTGGACCAGCAGGACCGGCGCCTCCGGGCCCGCAGCCCACCAGCGGGCGGTGTCCGTGGCGGTTCCCGCCGCGACCTGCGCCTCCGCCGCCGCGGGAAACCAGCCCCCCAGCCAAACGCGGGGGTCATGACCGGCGGCGAAGAAGGCGAGCGCAAGGTCTTCCAGGCGCTGCACGTCCGGCTTCAGTCCCTGGCGGGTGGCGCCGCGCACAGCGTCCCGAACCTCTGGCGTCGGCGGAGAGGCCCCGCCGCCAGCCAGGAGCACGATGCTCGCCGCGAGGTCCGGCCTCAGGGCCGCCGCGGCCCGCGCCACCCGATTTCCGAAGGCATGACCGACGAGGTGCGCGGGGCCCGCGGAGGCGTGTTCGATCACCGCCACGACGTCGCGGGCGAGGTCGAAGAGATCCGTTGGAGCCGGCCCCGCCGAGCCGCCGATTCCGCGAGGCTGGGGCAGCAGGGCCAGATAGCCGGCCCGCGCCGTCCGCGCCGCCAGATCGTCAAAATCCGCCACGTTGCGCCCGAGCGAGGGGATGAAGAGGACTGGCGGGCCCTCGCCCACCGTTCGCAGGGCGAGGGTTACGCCGAGCGGTGTTTGAATGCGTTCTTCGAGTTCCATGTCCTGGCTCTCCAACACAGCCGACCGCTATCACGTTCAGGCGGGGATCGCGCCCTGGCTTGACGCCGTCGTCGGCGCTGACCCAAGGTCGTCATCGCCCTGGGAGGGACCATGCTTGAAGTCTATGCCGCCCGCACCAGCCTCTTTCCGGGCGAAAGCTTGTCTCTGCGCGCCTCCTCGGATGTCCGGCCCTGCCGTCTTGAGATCGCTCGCGTGGGAGCCTCGCGGGAGGTCGTCTACGTCGCGGACATTGAGGTCGGAGAACATCCGGCGCCTTCCAATGCCGATACCGCGGGCTGCAACTGGCCCGAGGCTGCGAGCATCCCCGTCGATGCGGCCTGGCCCAGCGGCTATTACGATGTCCGACTGGAGGCCGAGGGCGAGCACGAGGCTCACGCCTTCATGGTCGTCAAGTCGGCCCCTGCGGCGCCGCGCGCGCGCCTCGTCCTGGTTCTCTCGACCAACACCTGGCACGCCTACAACTCTTGGGGCGGCGCAAGCGCCTATGCCCACGTGGAATCGTTCATGGCCCGTCGCGCCAGTCTGGCCGAAGCCATGGAGAACGCCATCGGCGTCCTCTCCACCCAGCGACCGTTTCCACCCCTGCTCCTGGCCCCACCGCCCGACATGCCGCGCCTGGTCAATCTTCGGCCGCGCGGGTTCGAGGAGCGGCCCTGGGCGGGCGCCGACCCGGCCTGGTCGCGCGCCCATCGCCAGAGTCCCTATGACGGCTCCGCCGGCTTCCTCAACAAGTGGGAGCACAAATTCGCCGCCTGGCTAGAGGCGGAAGGCCAGGCCGTGGACTATCTCACGGATTACGACCTCGACGCCGATCCGCATGCGCTCGACGGCTATGAAGCGATGCTCCTGGCGGGCCACAGCGAGTACTGGTCCGGCCCTCAGCGCCGGGCGGTCGACGCCTTCGTCGCGCGGGGCGGGCGCCTGGCCTGCTTCTCCGGCAATACCGCCTTCTGGAAGGTGCGCTGGGAGGCGGGGGGCGAGCGACTGATCTGCCATAAGTGGCGCGGCTTCGACGACGACCCGGTCGCTGCGACCGATCCGTCCCAGGCGACACATCTTTGGTCGCACCCGGCCTTTGGCGCGCCAGAGGCCCAGACCACGGGGCTCAGCTTCATATTCGGGGGCTACCATCGGCTGGGCCTGTGCGCGGCCCGCGGCGCAGGCGGCTATACGGTCCATCGCGCGGACCATTGGGCCCTTGAGGGGTGCGACCTCTATTATGGCGATGTGTTCGGCGCTGACGTCCCGCTCCTGGGTTACGAGAACGACGGTTGCGTGCTGACGTTGGGCGAGGACGGTTTGCCCGCGGCCGCGCCCGTTCTGGGGACGCCCCCGAATTTGGAGGTGATCGCTTCGGCGCCCGCCGCCTTCGCCGAGGCTCCTAGCCCCTATCGCCCGGTGATTCCGCCCGAGCAGCTCGACATCGTCGCCCAGATCGCATTCGGCTCATCGGACCCAAAGGCCCAGGCACGCGTTCTGCGCGGTCACGCGGTCATGGCCAGCTTTCGCAAGGGCGAGGGCGAGGTGTTCAACGGGGGCACGACCGAATGGGCCCACGCCCTGGCCGCGGACGACCCCTTTGTCACGCGCATCACCCGCAATGTGCTGAAGCGGTTTCTGACATGACGAGATGGGCCCAAGGCGAGACGGTGACCGTGCGTCACGTCTGGGGCGGACAGGTGCGCTTTGCGCACCCGGCTATCGTTGTTGCAGATGAGCCGGATCAACTAGCCCTTTTCGAGCCTGTGGGCGCGGTGCGTCGGTGGAGTGCGTTCGACTTCGAGACCGGCGAGATGCCGTCGCCCGTCGAGCGATCCAGATATTTCACGGACGCCTTGATCCGATGAAGCCCGGAGCGGCCCACGCCGTCTCTCTGTTTTGGAGCCAGGGACGTTCCTCTGTTGGTATGTCGATCTGCAGGAACCGATACGTCGCGTCGACGACGGCATAGTGACGATGGACCAGCAGCTCGACATTGTGGTTGGGCCGGATCTGGCATGGCGCTGGAAGGATGAGGACCATCTGAAGCGGTCTGTCGAGTTGGGTTGGATAACCCCTGATGAAGCGAGCGGCGTTTGGCGGGAAGGTGAGCGGGTCATCTCTCTGATAGAGGCGCGCGCCCCTCCGTTTGATAATTCATGGACCCACTGGCGGCCGGACCCGGCCTGGGCGATTCCCCAGCTGGACAAGAATTGGAACGCCATTCCGCCCGCTTGACGAGAGAACATAAGCGGAACATAAAGGAGAGAACGAAACCAGAACCACAAAGTCATTCGAGGTTGTCCCCATGGTTCAGTTCTGTCGCGACTCTCTGGCCCTTGCCTCGGTGGCGGGGTTCGTCTGGATGGTGTGCCAAGCTACGGTTCTGTTGAGCTGAGTCGGAGCGCGGTCTGGCGCGGGAGTGATCGGATGAGCGGCGAGTCGACGGAGGATCGGTTCGTGCACCTCAAGGTGCGCTCAGCCTATTCCGTGCTTGAAGGCGCCCTTCGGTGCGGGCAGATCGCCGCCTTGGCCAAGGCCGGCGGAATGCCGGCTGTGGCGATGACCGATCGGGCCAATCTCTTTGGCGCTCTGGAGTTTTCGGCCGCGGCCAGCGCAGCAGGGGTGCAGCCGATCATCGGTTGTCTTCTGCCGCTGACGGGGCTGGGCGGACAGTCGCCTGTGCGCTGGGCGCCGCTCCCGGCCATCACCCTGTTGGCCCAGGACGAGACGGGTTGGCGTCATCTCTGCGAACTTTCTTCCGCGGCTTATCTTGAGAATGACGGCGTTCAGGCCCCGCATGTGACCTGGGAAATGATCGCCGCCCACTCCGACGGATTGATCGCGCTCAGCGGGGGAACGGATGGGCCGGTCGATCCCTTGTTCGCGGCGGGGCGTCCCGCCGAAGCTCGCACGGCGCTGGATGAATTGCTGCGGGTGTTTGGCGATCGTCTCTATGTGGAGCTTCAGCGGCATGGCCTGGCGGCGCAGACTGCGGCTGAGCCCGGGCTTGTCGGCTGGGCCTATGACAGGGATGTCCCGCTCGTCGCCGTCAACGATGTCTATTTCGCCGGTCCCGAAGCCTATGCGGCGCACGACGCCCTGCTGTGCATCGCCGACGGCGCCTTCGTTGGCGAGGCGGATCGCCGTCGCGTGACGCCGGAACACGGACTGAAGAGCGCAGCCGATATGCGACGGCTGTTCGCAGACCTGCCCGAAGCCTGTGACAGCACGCTCGAGATCGCGCGCCGTTGCGCCTTTCTGGTCAAAAAGCGGGATCCGATTTTGCCGCGGTTTCCCACCCGCGATGGGGCGACGGAGGAGGAGGAATTGGCCCGTCAGGCCCGCGAGGGGCTGCGCCGGAGGCTGGAGGTCAATGCGCCCGAGGCGCCAGAGGCGTCCTATTGGGCGCGACTGGAGCTTGAGATCGGCGTCATCCAGAAGATGGGCTTCTCCGGGTATTTTCTGATCGTCTCAGACTTTATGAAATGGGCGGTGGCTCATGGCATTCCGGTAGGCCCGGGACGCGGCTCCGGCGCCGGCTCGCTCGTGGCCTGGTCATTATGGATCACGGGCGTTGATCCGCTCAAATACGGCCTGTTCTTCGAGCGGTTTCTCAATCCCGAACGCGTCTCCATGCCGGACTTCGATATCGACTTCTGCCAGGAGCGGCGGGACGAGGTCATCGCCTATGTCCAGAACCGCTATGGCGCCGACCGGGTTGCTCAGATCATCACCTTCGGCAGCTTGCAGGCCCGCGCGGTGCTCCGCGATGTGGGGCGCGTCATGCAACTCCCCTTGGGTCAGGTCGATCGCCTGGCCAAAATGATCCCCAACAACCCCGCGAAACCGGTGACCCTGGCTCAGGCCATAGACATGGAGCCGCGTCTCCAGGCGGCCCGCGATGAGGATGAGGCGGTCGCCCGCGCTCTGGAGATCGCGCAGGAATTGGAGGGGCTCTATCGCAACGCTTCGACCCACGCGGCGGGCATCGTCATCGCCGATCGGCCTCTGACGGAGCTAGCTCCGCTTTATCGGGACCCGCGATCCTCCCTTCCGGCCACTCAGTTCAACATGAAGTGGGTGGAGAGCGCAGGGCTGGTCAAGTTCGATTTCCTTGGCCTGAAGACCCTGACCGTCGTCGATCGGGCGATGAAGTTCCTGGAGCGACGCGGCGCAGGCTTCGATCTCGATAAGCTCGATCTGGACGATGCGCCCACCTACGAACTTCTGGCGAGCGGCCAGACCGTCGGCGTGTTTCAGATGGAAGGTCAGGGGATGCGCGATACTTTGCGTAAACTCCGACCCTCGTCTGTGGAGGAGATCTGCGCGCTGATTTCCTTGTATCGGCCCGGGCCGATGGACTCCATCGACGAGTATGTGGATTGCAAGATGGGCCGACGGCCCGTGATCATCCTGCCGGGCCTTGAGGAGGCGCTCGCCGAGACCTACGGCGTGATCGTCTATCAGGAGCAGGTGATGAAGATCGCCCAGATCCTGGCGGGCTACTCTCTTGGAGAGGCCGACCTTCTTCGCCGGGCTATGGGCAAGAAGAAGCAGGAGGAGATGGACCAGCAGCGGGCTCGTTTTCTCTCGGGCGCCGCCGCGCGGGGTCTCGATCCTGAGCGTGCTGAGGATATGTTCGAGCGGATGGCCAAATTTGCGGGCTATGGCTTCAACAAGAGCCATGCCGCGCCCTATGCCGTGATCGCCTACCAGACTGCCTGGCTGAAGACCAATGCTCCGGTGGAGTTCTACGCCGCCTCCATGAGCCTGGATCTGTCAAATACCGACAAGCTCGCCCAGTTCTATCAGGATGCCCGGCGTTCGGGCGTGGTGATCCTGCCCCCTGATATCAACCGATCGTCCGCGGACTTCGATGTGGAGGACGGCAAAGTGCTTTATGCCCTGGGCGCCATTCGCAATGTCGGTCTCGCGGCGATGCAGCATGTGGTCGGGGTGCGTCAGACGTCGGGCCGGTTTGTCGATCTGTTTGATTTTCTGGAGCGCATAGACCCGCGGGTGGTCAATCGGCGAGCCCTGGAGGGACTGGCCAGAGCGGGCGCCTTCGATTCGATCCACCCGGGCCGGTCGCAGATCCTGGAGGCTGCCGACACCTTGATGGCCTACGCGCAGGCCTCCGCGTCGGATCGGGCCAGTGCGCAGGAAAGCCTGTTTGGCGAGGCGGAGATCGCTTCGAGGCCACGCCTCGCGCGCACGGCGGCCTGGGATCCGGCGCGTCAGCTCGATGAGGAACTCTCGGCTGTGGGCTTCTACCTCTCCGGCCATCCTCTTGACGCCGTGGCCGATGTGTTGGGGCGTCGCGTCACCTTTGTAGCCGACGCTTTGCCGCGCGCCCGGGCCGGGGCAGAGGCGTTTCGCATGGGGGGAGTGGTGCGTCGACGCCAGGAGCGCACCTCGGCAAGGGGCGGCAAATTTGCCTTCGTCACCCTTTCGGATCCGACCGGTGAGTTCGAAGTCATGGTCCAACCGGAAGGATTGCGTCGGTGGCGCGATCTCATCGAACCGGGTCGGTCGGTGGTGATGAAGATGCGGGTCAAGGCGTCGGAGGGCGAAGTCCGGTTTTATGCCGATGACGTCGAGCCGTTGGAGAAAATCATCGACGCCGCGGGTGGTGAACTGCGTATCCATGTCTCTCCCGAGACGGCCGATCTCGATGTTCTGCGCGAAAGGCTGAAACCGGCGGAGACGGGTGGAGGGGAGGTGGCGCTCATGGCCGCTTTCCCGGGTGGGCGCGAGGTGAAGCTGAAGCTGCCTGGCCGTTGGCGTCTCGACGCCGCCACCCGCGGCGCCCTGCGCATGGCGCCTGGCGTCGCCTATCTGGAAGACGCCTGACGCCGAGGCGAGAGGCATGGCCGGCCTTGCTTTCAGGTCCGCCTCAGCCTATTTGCGCGTCCATCTCACACGCGAGATGGCTCGGCGTGGCGTTTGGCGTTTGTCGGACGCGGTGTCGTTTCCGGTCTTCTTTCGTCATGTGACGGAAGGGGAAGGTCTCGCGGCGGTCAAACCGGAACAAGGATAGTCGACCCCATGGCACTGCCTGATTTTTCCATGCGCCAGCTGCTCGAGGCGGGTGCGCACTTCGGCCACCAGACCCATCGCTGGAACCCGAAGATGGAGCGGTACATCTTCGGATCGCGCTCCAACATTCACATCATCGACCTCTCCCAGACCATGCCGCTTCTTCACCAGGCCCTGGTCAAGGTGCGCGAGGTCGCCGCCTCTGGCGGTCGTGTGCTGTTTGTGGGAACCAAGCGCCAGGCGTCGGACCCGGTGGCTACGGCGGCGAAACGCTGCGCGCAGTATTACGTCAATCACCGCTGGCTCGGCGGCACCCTGACCAACTGGCGGACGATTTCCGGCTCGATCGCGCGGCTGCGCGAGCTGGAGGCCGTGCTCGACGGCGCTGAGTCCGGTGGGCGCACCAAGAAGGAGCTGCTCCAGATGACCCGGGAGCGGGAGAAGCTGGAGCTATCCCTGGGCGGCATCAAGGACATGGGCGGCATTCCTGACCTTATGTTCGTGATCGACACCAACAAGGAGGCGATCGCGATCCAGGAGGCCCGCAAGCT
This sequence comes from Pseudomonadota bacterium, assembly GCA_021808285.1. Classification (GTDB taxonomy): domain Bacteria; phylum Pseudomonadota; class Alphaproteobacteria; order Caulobacterales; family Caulobacteraceae; genus Acaudatibacter. Next base: position 52,725 of record JAKBBV010000013.1, read on the forward strand.
GAATATCCCCGTGGTGTCCATCCTCGACACCAATTGCAGCCCGGACGGGATCGCTTTCCCGATACCGGGCAACGATGACGCGGCCCGGGCGATCCAGCTCTATTGCGATCTGATCGCCGACGCCGTCCTCGATGGCCTGACCGAGGGGCAGGTGGCCATGGGCGTGGACCTTGGCGCGGCGATCGCTCCCGTGGAGCCGATGCTGGCCGCTGCTCCCGCCCCCGTTGAGGCAGCCGCGCCAGTCGTCCCAGAGGAGACTGAGACGGTGCTGGCGGCGACTGTTGACGCGTCCGTCGCAGAGGGGCTCACGGCCGAATCGGCGGAGACTTCGACCGAAGCCTGAGATGGGCGGTAACGGGCTTGGGCCGCCAGTCGCGGCCGGGGCCCATGGCGCCAGTCGGCATCGGGACGGAATCGTGGCTCAGGGCCGCCGGCAGCCGGCGTGAGCGCGGCACGTGCGGTCCAGCTGGACTTTTAGATGTGTGAAAGACGATCGGAGACATCCCATGGCTGAGATCACAGCCTCACTCGTGAAGGCGCTGCGCGAGAAGTCGGGCGTCGGCATGATGGATTGCAAGAAGGCGCTCCAGGAGACCGCTGGGGACATGGAGGCGGCTATCGATTGGCTGCGCGCCAAAGGCCTTTCCAAGGCGGCCAAGAAGGCGGACCGCGTCGCTGCGGAAGGCGCCGTAGCCCTGGCGATGCGTGACGCCGGCGCGGGCGCTGTGGCTGCGGTCATCGAGCTCAACGCCGAGACCGACTTCGTGGCCCGGAACGATCAATTCCAGGCGGCGGCCCGCAGGATCGCGACCCGGGCCCTCGACGTGACCGGCGATGTGGAGGTTCTGCGCGGCGCCGAGCTCGACGGCTCGACCGTGGCCGATCAAATCACCCATCTGGTCGCCACCATCGGCGAGAACATGCTGCTGCGGCGTTTTGCCCGCTTTGAAGTGGAGCAGGGCGCAATCGGCGCCTATGTCCATGGCGCCATGGCCGACGCCAAAGACCTGGGTCGCATCGGCGTAGTTGTGGCCGTCGAAGGCGCGGGCGCGAAGTCGAAGCTCGCCGAGCTTGCGCGCAACATCGCCCTGCACGCGGCGGCCGCTGCGCCTTTGTCCCTGTCCGTGGAGGAACTGGACCCCACGGTGATCGAGCGGGAGCGGGCGATCTTCACGGAGCAGGCTCTGGCCTCGGGCAAACCCCAAGCCGTCGCGGAAAAGATGGTCGAGGGGCGCTTGCGCAAGTTCTATGAGGAGTCGGTGCTGCTCAAGCAGGCCTACGTCCGGGATCCGGAGGTCACGATTGAACAGCTTGTCGCCGATACGGCGAAGGCTGTGGGGTCGCCGGTTAAGGTCGTCGGCTTCGCCCGCTTCGCACTTGGAGAGGGCGTGGAAAAGGAAAGCGCCGATTTCGCCGCCGAGGTCGCGGCGATGACCGGAAACTGATCGGCGGGGGCGTTTCCGACCGTCGTCATCGTCGACTCATGGCACTCTTCCGACGATAACATACCGCCCTGACATCCCTCGCGGAGTTCGACTGACCGATGTCCGATACCGCGCGTCCCTATCGCCGGATTCTCCTCAAGGTGTCCGGCGAGGTGCTGATGGGCGAAGCGCCCTTCGGGATCGACATGGCGACGCTCGAGCAGGTGGCTGAGGATATCTCGCAGGTCGTCGAGGCCGGCTTTGAGCTTTGTCTCGTGGTGGGAGGCGGCAATATCTTCCGTGGCGTCTCCGTCGCCGGCCAGGGGATGGAGCGGGCCAGCGCCGACTATATGGGTATGCTCGCCACCGTCATGAACGCCCTGGCGGTGCAGAGCGCGCTTGAGCGACGCGGCGTCCATACGCGAGTGCAGTCGGCCATCCCCATGGATACGGTGTGCGAGCCCTATATTCGCCGCCGCGCCCTGCGACACCTTGAGAAGGGCCGGGTGGTGATCTTCGCGGCCGGCCTTGGCGCTCCCTATTTCACCACCGATACGCCCGCGGCTCTGCGCGCCGCCGAGATGGGCTGCGACGCCATCTTCAAAGGCACCAGCGTTGACGGTGTCTATACGGCAGACCCCAAAACCCACGCCGCCGCCGAACGCTATGAGCGCGTGGGCTATCAGGAGGTCTTGGCGAGAAACCTCCGGGTGATGGACACCTCCGCCATCAGTCTGGCCCGAGACAACCATATCCCCATCGTCGTCTTCTCGATCCGTGAGCGTGGCAATCTCTTGAAGGTGCTGCGCGGTGAGGGCGTGCACACCACCATCGAAGACATGTAAAGAGAGCGGCCCACGGACGCCGCACGAGGAGACAAGGCCGATATGTCCACCCAGGAGAAGCCGCAGGTCGCGCGCTATCGCGATCGCATGGACAAGGCCGTTGCCGCTCTCAAGGACGAATTTGGCGCCCTGCGGACGGGGCGGGCCAACGCTTCCCTCCTCGATCAGGTCGTCGTCGACGCCTATGGCTCGCGCATGCCCATCAATCAGGTCGGGGCCATCTCCGTCCCGGAGCCGCGGTCGATCACTGTTTCGGTATGGGACAAGGGTCTGGTGGTCTCGGTGGAAAAGGCGATCCGAAACGCCGGACTCGGCCTCAACCCGGTCGTCGAGGGCCAGAACCTTCGCATTCCGATCCCCCCGTTGACTGAGGAACGTCGCAAGGACCTGGCCAAGGTCGCCGGCAAATATGCCGAGCAGCAGCGCATTGCCGTTCGCAATGTGCGCCGAGACGCCATGGATGACCTGAAGAAGGCGGAGAAGGCGGCGGTCATCAGTCAGGATGAGCAAAAGCGCCTTGAAGCGGAGATCCAAAAGATCACGGATGAGGCGATCAAGCGCGTGGACGAGGCCTTGAAAACCAAAGAACAGGAGATCATGCAGGTCTGATCCGGGGGAGGATCAGATGTCGTCGCCTGGGGGGCTGTCCCCCCCATATCAAAGGTCGCTCCCCGGAGGAGCAAGCGGGCTCCATGTGGCCATCATCATGGATGGCAATGGTCGCTGGGCGAAAGCGCGCGGCCTGCCGCGAAGCTTTGGTCATCGCGAAGGCGTCGCCGCTCTGAGGCGAACGGTCGAGAGCGCGGCGGAACTTGGCGTCTCCTGTCTCACCGTGTTCGGCTTCTCAACCGAGAACTGGCGTCGGCCCAAGACTGAGGTGCTGGAGCTCTTTGGCCTCATGCGCGCCTATTTCGAGAGCGATCTTAAGCGGCTTGAACGGCGCGGCGTGCGCGTGCGTGTGGTCGGGCGGCGCACGGGCCTGGATTCCGATATCCTCAACATGATCAACAATGCTGAGACGCGGACGGCGGGGAACAGGGCTTTTCAACTGCAGGTCGCGTTCAACTATGGCGGACAGGCTGACATCGTTGATTCGGCCCGCGCCTTCGCGGAAGCCGCCGCCAGGGGCGAGGTCGACCCGTCCGCTCTGGACGAGCGCACATTTGAGGAACGACTCTCAACCGCCGGCGCCCCGGCGTTGGATGTGGTGATTCGCACCGGATTCGAGCGTCGATTGTCGAATTTTCTGCTCTGGGAATGCGCCTATGCCGAGCTGATCTTTCAGGATGTCTACTGGCCGGACTACGGGCCCGACCATCTACGCGCCGCATTGGCGGAGTTCGGGTCTCGTCAGCGTCGATTCGGCGGCCTGGCGCCTGGCGAGAGCCTTGCGGCGAGTTGAACGGGCGGGGTCAACCGCACTCCGGACAACGGCCTCCAATGTCGGACGAGGCCGCACCGGACCCGGACCTGGGGAGAGGGCGTCGGCGCGGTCGCTTCGACTGGCGCAATCTGTCGCGGCGCGTGGTTTCGGGCTCGATACTCGCAGGCGGCGCCCTGTGGGCCATATGGGTGTTTCCGCCTGAACCCACGCTATGGCGCGCGCCATTCATCCTGCTCGTCTCCATAGGCGCGGTTCTTCTCGCCTCTGAATGGTCGGCCATGGCCACGCCTCGTGGCGGCCCGATCGCGCTGGCCACGGCGGCGCTCTGCATTCTCGTGACCACGGTGCTCGCCTTTTCCGGGCTTTTCGCCCTGGCCTGGGCTTCGGTCGTCGCCGGCGCCGGGGCGGCCGGGCTTGCCGCCCGAAGGGGCGGCGATCCGTTCCGTGACGGCGCCTATGGCATCCTCTATATCGCGCCGGCCTGTCTGGTGCTGGCCTGGCTGATTCAGACGCCGCAGGGCGTCGGCTGGGCGCTGATGCTGTTCACTTGCACCTGGGCGGCGGATATCTCCGCCTATGGCGTCGGCAACGCGCTGGGCGGCCCCAAGCTCTGGCCGCGCTATTCGCCCAACAAGACCTGGGCGGGGTTTATCGGCGGGCTTGCGGGCGCGACGGCCATGGCGACTCTCACCGCGGCGCTGTTCATGCGGCTCTCTCTTGCGGGCGCGGCCCTGATCGGCTTTGTCGGCGGCTTGGCCACCATGGCCGGCGATCTGTGGGAATCCATGTTGAAGCGTAGATTTGGCGTTAAAGACTCCGGGGATCTCATTCCCGGGCACGGGGGACTTCTCGATCGGGTCGACGGCATGATGTTCGCGGTCATGGTGTTCGCCCTGGCCCGCCTCGTGGTTCATCTCGGGTGGGCTCACTGATGTCGCCACGACGCGTTGTCGTCCTGGGCTCTACGGGTTCGGTGGGAGCCAATACGCTCGATCTCCTCTCCCATGTCCGGGACGATGTGGAGGTGCTCGCCCTGACCGCCGGCCGCAATGTCGAGAAGCTCGCTGAGCAGGCTCTGGCCTGGCGACCAGACCGCGCCGTGATCGAGGATGAAAGCCTGCTCGCGGAATTGCGACATCGCCTGGCCGGCAGCGGAGTGGAGGCGCAGGCCGGTCGTGCTGCGGTGATCGAAGCGGCGGCGACGGGAGCGGACTGGGTCATGTCGTCGATTGTCGGCGTCGCGGGTCTCGCCCCGACCCTCGCGGCGGCCCGCACCGGCGCCGTCATCGGTCTCGCCAATAAGGAAAGCCTGATCTGCGCCGGGCCGGCCCTGATCGCTATTTCACGCGCCGCGGGCGGTCAGATCATTCCGGTGGACTCGGAACATTCCGCGATCTTCCAGGTGTTCGCGCCTGAGGACCGGGATCGCGTGCGACGGCTCATCCTGACGGCCTCCGGCGGCCCGTTCCGCACCTGGAGCGTCGAGGCCATGGCCACGGTCACTGCGGCCCAGGCAGTGGCCCACCCCAACTGGAGCATGGGGGCGAAAATCTCGGTGGACTCCGCGACCATGATGAACAAGGGCCTGGAGATGATCGAAGCGGCCTATCTGTTCGGCATGGCCTCTGACAGGGTCGACGTTGTCGTTCACCCGCAGAGTGTGGTGCACAGCCTCGTGGAGTATGCCGACGGCTCGACCTTAGCTCAGCTGGGTCCTCCGGATATGCGCACGCCGATCGCCTGCGCCTGGTCCTGGCCGAGACGCATGTCCTGGCCCGCGCCCGGTCTCGACCTCGCGAAGGTGGGGCAGCTGACTTTCGAGGCCCCGGATCCGGAGCGTTTTCCAGCCCTCTCGATCGCACGCGAGTGCCTGGAGGCGGGCGGAGGGGCCCCCGCGGTCATGAACGCGGCCAATGAATCGGCCGTTCACGCCTTCCTGGGCGGACAGTTGGCCTTCCTCGATATTGCCCGGGCGGTTCGCGAAACTCTGTCGCGGATGAATGATCGCGGCGATCTGGCCCATGCGAGCCATGATCAAGCCGTGGAGTGGGCTCTCGAACTTGATCGCAACGGCCGGGCTGTGGCCGCCCAAGTCCTGTCGAGATTGGGGTCCATGTCATGATCGACACAATCCTGGAGCGTCAGTACGAACGATGATCGCCATCTGTCACGCGCTCCTGGTCTCCCTTGTCCCGTTCGCGGTCGTCATCAGCCTGATCGTGACGGTGCATGAGCTCGGCCACTTTCTCACGGCCAAGGCCTGCGACGTAGCCATCGAGCGGTTCTCGATCGGCTTCGGAGCCGCGCTGGCGAAATGGTCCGATAGATCGGGGGTGGAGTGGCGAATCGGCTGGATGCCCTTGGGCGGCTATGTGAAGTTCGCCGGCGATGAAAACGCCGCCAGTGCGCCCGATCGTCGCGGTCTGGCGGCTCTGAAGCTCGAGATCGAGGCCCGTGAAGGACCGGGGGCGTCCCGGCGCTATCTCGCCTTCAAGCCGCTTTGGCAGCGCGCCCTCATCGTCGTGGCGGGCCCGGCGGCGAATCTCCTTCTCGCAATCCTGATCTTCGCCGGCTTCTTCATGGCGTTCGGCGAATCGGCGACGCCGCCGGTCATCCGGGCAGTGATCCCCGCCGAGGCAGGGGCGCAGGCGGGCCTTCTTCCCGGGGACAGGATCACCGCCCTCGACGGGCGGGCCGTGTCGACTTTCGAGGATGTCCAGTTTTACGTGCAGTACCGGGTGGGCGTGCCGGTGAATGTCACCGTGGATCGGTCCGGGCGGGCTCTGACCCTCCGGGTAAGGCCTGAAGGGGCCCGGGAGGCGAGCCTGTTTGGCGGAAGCCAGTCGGTTGGGCGGCTTGGGCTGGTCGCTGCTGCGGCGCCGCCTCGTGCTGTGTCAGCGCCCAGGGCCCTTTGGCTGGGGGTCTCCCGCACCTACGACGTGGCGGCGACCACGCTCTACTATCTGGGACGCATCCTGAGCGGTCAGGTCAGCCCAGCGCAACTGCACAGCGTGGTCGGCATGGTCCATGCTTCGGGGGCCCTGACCCATCAGGCTGACCTGGCTTCCCGCGATTCCGGAGTGAACTGGGTTGAGGCGGAAGTGTTCCTGCTCAGCCAGCTCGCGGCGGTGATGAGCATCAGCATCGGTCTGATGAATCTGCTCCCAGTGCCGACCCTGGATGGGGGACATCTGATGTTTTATGCCTATGAAGCCCTGGCGCGGAAACCGGCCAACGCGGCCGTTCAGGCGGCTGGATATCGCGCCGGGCTTGCTTTGCTCGTGGGTTTGATGTTGTTCGCCACCTGGAACGATCTTGCACGGCTTCGCCTGTTCCAGGTCTTCGGCAGCTTGTTTTCGTAAGGCGAACCTCCTCTTGATGGCTGTATCGAAGTCAGGCCGACGCGTCTTCCGCGCCATGCGCGCTTCGATGTGGCTCGCCCTCGCCCTGGCCATGGCCGGAGCTCCCACCCTGAGCCAAGCTCAGTCCGCGGTTCAGGCTGCGCCTCCGACAGGATCTCAGGGGGCGTCTGCGGCCACCTCCGCGTCATCACGGGCCGCCGTGGATCAGGCCGATGCCGCTCTGGCTGCGACAAATCAGGTTCCGGGCGTGGCTCCGGCGGCTGGCGGGGCCGGGATCAATCTGGCTGTCGGCGAGCAGCAGGTGGTCCGCCACATTCAGGTTATCGGCAACGAACGAATCGATCCTCAGACGATCACCGCCTATTTCGGCATCCACGACGGCGATACGATCGACCAGGCGCGCCTCGATCGCGCGGTGAAGGGCCTGTTCGCCACAGAGCTGTTCTCAGACGTGAAGGTCGATCTTCACGACGGGACCCTGACCGTGCAGGTGGTGGAGAACCCGATCGTGAATGAGGTCACGTTCGAGGGCAATTCGAACATCAAGACCGATAAAGATCGGAA